>JAGBAU010000181.1 GCA_017938785.1 Clostridia bacterium | reverse complement strand
TGACTGTATTTGATGAAAGCGTGTTCGCTGGAACCGTGGACTGCGTGACTGTTTGCAAGGGACAGGGGAAGAATGATAGGCAGATGGTCTTTCGCTTCAAGGACGGAACCGAGATCCCAATGACTATATAATCAACGCAAAAACCCGCAAGCTGAGCAGGCGGCGAGCAATTCGCCGGAAGCTTGGTTTGCGGGCTTTTTTGTATATTCGGTTATCATATTTCGTGTAGATACAATGGAGATAGCGTACCCTGAGATAATCTTTGTATTGCGAATATGGGGGTCATATCGGAGCATCTTCGATTTCCGGCAATTCTTCTTCAACAAGTTCTTCTGTCTTGAGATTATAGCGCTTGATTTTCCGCCACAGGGTGGTTGTGCTGATGTTCATGGCTGCGGCCACCTGACTTCGGTTGCCGTGATACTGGGAAAGCAATTGGGCAATGAGATCGGCCTCGCTGTCCGGGGAAACGTACCTTTCCGGCAACAATTCCACATCGGATGGCAGCAGGGGATACATCTTTTCGTATAGCCGTCGGATATCCACTTCATCAATGGTTCTGCGTTTGGCCGTGAGGATCAGGTTCTGGCAGAAGGAGCGCAGCTGGATTGTATTGCCGCTCCAAGAATAAGCTGCCAACTGCTTATTTCCGCCAGAGGTAAGAGTGATATATCGCTTGTATTTTTCCCGATATCGGATGAGAAACTGGTTTGCCCAATAGTAGATGTCGTCTTTTCGCTCCCGCAGAGGAGGAATCTCAAGCGGCAGGGTGTTGAGAATGAAAAACAGCTCTTGATCAAATTGGCCGTCCCGCACCAGCTTGGGCAGGGTGTCCGTGCTGGAAGCGATGATCCGTACGCTGATTCGTTCCCGGCGGAGGTGGGTATCGATCAGCAATTTGTTCTTGACCAGGGACAGAAGCCGCTGCTGACAGGAGGGAATCAGCGCATGGATATTTTCCAGATACAAGGTGCCGCCGTTGGCCATGCGAACCAGTCCGCCGGCTTCATTGGCGGGGGCAAAGAGCATCTGCATCTGTTCGTCCTCGGTGATTTCAGCGCAGTTGACGGTGACAAAGGCACCGTTTTTTTGTTTGCTCTGGTTGTGGATGGCCTCGGCGAAGCGCTCCTGCCCATTGCCGGGTTGACTGAAAATGAGCACGGGGAATTCGCTGCTGGCGTACTGCTTGGCGGTTGCGACCAATCGTCGGATCGCCGTCGAAGGCTCGTCGATGCTTTGGAGCGTGGCGGCAGCACGATGCGTAGAGGCCTGATGCTGACGTGCAACAGAACCCATTTCTTCCACCAGACTGACCTGCTGAGCAGAGATCATGCCGCCGGCCACATGGTTTTCAACGACGATCGGAGAAATATTGGCGACCATGGAATGCTGGCCGATATCGATGTATAGCGAGAAGACCATCCGGCCGTCAGCCAATACAGAATTCAGGATGTCAGAGCTCAGATCATTGATGATCTGCTGAACAGGCTTGCCTGTTACATCGACAGGCTTCATACCCAGCTGGATTTCTGCCAGATGATTGATCAAAGTGACCTTTCCTGCGGAGTCAAAGCAGATCACGGCGCTGAAGGAGTTATCCAGCAACGTCATCATGCTGGAGGAATTGAGCTGTTCCTTTTCGATGGCGTAGGCCATGTTTTTGGCGGCACGGAATGCCTCCAGAAAGGAATCGCCTGTCGATGTAATGTACAGGTTGGGAATGCCGCCTGCTGTGGCTTCCTGCTGCGCCAGCTGACCGCCGATGATGACGTCCATCTTGTCCCAGATGGCCTGCTTGGCGCAGGCGTGCAGTGCCTGCCGGTCGCCTTGGTCATCCTTCACCATATAGGGGTGCAGATCGATATCAAAAATCTCTCCGAAATAATCCATGTTGCAGTATGTGTTGGTATAGCCCACCACACCGATCCGGGGATGCTCCTTTCCGGCGATGGCCTTGGCCTGCAGGATCAGCAGGCTCATTTCCTGGGCGGTCAAACGGATCTCCACGACAGGAATGGTACAGTTGCGCTTAATGTGTATCGCCTGTAATCCGCGGGCGATGATGATATCGGGCTTGTTTGCGGAGACTTCCATGCGCTGAGCCCATTCGATGGCAAAGTTGGTCGGTCCATATTCGATGGACAGATGATAGGCGCGCCAATCGATGCCGTTTTCCGTCAACACGCGCCATGCACAGTCGGCAATCTCCTTTTTATGCACCAGACAAGCAATCCGCATAAATCCTCCTTTGGAATGTTGGATAGAGCGACGGTGAATTATTTTGTGATTAGAATATTCCACCTAATTTCAGAATTTCCTGCCATAAATCTGCACAGATTCCTTGCTTTGCAATGCAAATTTGAAATAATGGAATTCAAATTATGAAAGAATGTAAAAACTGACATTTTGGCTCAAATTATATTTATCATTTATGCATATCGACTAAAATACGGTTCCCCCATATAATGGGCACAACGAAAGGCCGCTGAGCGGCCAAATAAAAAATAGGAGGAAAAGAACATGAAGAAACTCATCTCCGCCATCCTCGCACTCACAATGGTGCTGTCCCTGACGATCGGCCTGGCCAGCAGCGCGCTGGCTGCCGATTATCCCTCCAAGCCGATCCAGATTGTCTGCCCGGTGAAGGCCGGCGGCGATACGGACCGCAACACCCGTCAGCTTGCGCTGGCGCTTGAAAAGGTTCTCGGTGTCAGCGTTGTCACCGTGAACGTGGACGGCGGCGCGACTGTGCTGGGCATGGAGCAGGTGCTTGATTCCGATCCGGACGGCTACACCCTGATCATCAACGGCACGGACATTTTTGTTCCGGGCATGATGGGCACCACGGACATCTCTCTGAGCACCTTCAAGACGGTCGGCATTCCGCTGATCGACAACACCACCGTGCTGGTGGCGCACAAGGATTCCGGCTACGCTGATCTGAAGAATCTGGTCGAAAAGTCCGCTGCTGATCCGGATGCCATCGAGTATGGCGGCAAGATCGGCGCTACCAACCAGATCTGCGGCATCGCCATGAACAAGGAATGGAATTCCGCGCTCCGCTTCCAGGACGTCGGCAACAACGCTGCGAAGATCACCGCCCTGTTGGGCCGTCAGACCGACGTGATCAACCTGAGCTACTCTCTGGCGCTGGACTACTTCAAGACCGGCGAATTCCAGGCCCTGTGCCTGCTGGGCAGCGAGCCCAATGCGCTGATCCCGGATGTCAAGCTGGCTTCTGATTACGGCTACAAGAACGTTGACTTCAGCAAGTTCTTCTGGGTTGGCGTGCATCCGGATACCCCGGACGAGATCGTGGATGTGCTGGCCGACGCGCTGGCCAAGGCCGCGCAGGATCCCGAGCTGCTGGCTTATCTGGAGGCCAACTTCCTGACCCCGGCCTGCATGCTGAAGGAAGAAGCCGAGGCCTATGCCCTCAAGTTCTATGAGGACACCATGGGCATCTATAAGGACGAATTCCTGGCTGCGCAGTAAGCAACGAATGATCGCCCGGGCCGGACTGTCCGGCCCGGGCATTGCTTTATCAAATGTTCGAATCCCGTGTGATGCATCCCAAGGAGGTCGAATGACGCATGTCTGAATCACGCAAGGATCAGCTGTCGGGAATTGTATTCCTAGCATTTTCAATCTTCATGTACGCGGCGTCGTATTCCATCAAGATGTCCAAAGCGGATTCCCTGGGCCCGCAGTTTTTCCCCAGGGTTGTCTCCATTGCCATGGGTGTGCTGGCGCTGGTGCAGATCTTTACCAGTACGCGCAAAGCTATCCAGGAAAAAGGCGAAAAGAAAGAAGCGGCCGGCAAGAACGGCTTTGCGGTCAATCTGCTCCTGCTGCTGAGCATTGCGCTGCTGATTGCCTATTACTTCCTGCTCAAGCCTGTGGGCTTCGTGCCGCTGACCATTGTCTATCTGTTCTGCCAGATGTACCTGCTTTTCCCCAAGGGTTCCTTCGCGGACAGGAAGCTCCTGATCATCAGCCTCTGCACATCTGTGATTGTTCCTTTCGCGATGTATTATCTGTTCTACTATGCTTTCCAGATCTTCCTGCCTGCGGGTATTATGGGATAAGGAGGGAACGACAATATGCTGCTTCAAGGATTTGCGGAGGTATTCTCCAACCCGATCACGCTGGTGCTGATCCTAATCGGCGACCTGGCCGGCTTGATCTTCGGCGCTATTCCCGGCTTGTCCGCCTTTACGGCGCTGGCCATCATGCTGCCGCTGACGTTTGCCATGGAGCCGGTGGTCGGCATCTCCTTCCTGATGTCTGTCTACGTGGGCGGCGTTTCCGGCGGCTTCATTTCCGCCATTCTGCTGGGCATCCCCGGCACGCCTTCTTCCATCGCTACCTGCTTTGATGGACACGCGCTGGCCAAGAAGGGCCAGAGCTATCGCGCCATGGGCGTGGCGGTGCTGTTCTCCTTCATTGGCGGTATTTTCTCTGCCGTCATTCTGAGCACGCTGGCCCCGCTCATCGGCCAAGTTGCCCTCAGGTTCTCGCCGTATGAGTACACTGCCGTGATTCTGCTGGCGCTGACCACCGTGTCCGCCCTGTCCGAGGGCAGCATGGTGAAGGGCCTGCTCTCCTGCCTGCTGGGCGTGTCTCTCGCGTTCGTGGGCATCGATAAGCTGAGCGCTTATGTTCGCTATACCTTCGGCTTCAGGCAGCTGCGTGGCGGCTTCGCACTGGTTCCGCTGCTGATCGGCCTGTTCGCGGTCAGCCAGGTGCTTTCCAATGCCTCCAAGCGCAACAGTCTCACCCCGGAGCAGGCCAAGCTGTCCGTGGTGCAGCAAAAGCGCATGAAGGGCTTCGGCCTGACCTGGAAGGAGTTCCTACACTGCCTCAAGACAGCCGGCCCCGCAGCGGCCATTGGCCTGGTGGTGGGCATCCTGCCCGGCATCGGCGGCAATGTTGCGAACCTGCTGGCCTACTCCTTCGCCAAGAAGACCTCCAAGCATCCGGAAGAATTTGGTCAGGGCTCCATCGAAGGCATCTGCGCCCCGGAAACGGCCAACAACGCTGCGGTAGGCGGCGCGCTGATCATCCTGCTCACGCTGGGCATTCCCGGTGACAACGCGACGTCCATGATCATGGCCGGTTTCCAGATTCACGGCATCGCGCCCGGCCCGCTTCTGTTCTCCTCCGGCAACGTGCTGGTCTATGCGGTGTTTGCTGCTTTCATCATGGCCAACGTGTTCATGCTGCTTGAAGCCTACTTTGGCTTGACGGCCTTCTCGAAGATTTTGTCGATCCGGACGGAAGTGCTGCTGCCGGTCGTCATCGCGTTCTGCTTCGTGGGCTCCTATTCTTCCAACAACCGCATTTTTGATATCGCGGTCATGGTGGCGTTCGGCCTGCTGGGCTACATCCTGAAAAAGAACAAGTATCCCCTGGCGCCGCTGGTGGTTGGCTTCATTCTGACGCCCATGCTGGAGGAAAACCTGCGCCGTTCCCTCATGCGCAGCAAGGGCAGCCTGATGCCCATGCTTACCTCGCCCATCGCCGTCGTTTTCCTGCTGCTCACCGCCGTCGTGCTGGTGTACACGGTGGTCAATGAGGTGAAGAAGAGCAGAAAAGGACAGACCGAGGACGAAGTGGAGGATTGACCCCAAAGGAGCAAAAGCATGACGGAGCAAAAGATTCTGAGCTTCCTCAGCACAGCGGAGACCGGCGCCATCACCGACGCCATGAAGCTGCTGCACATGGACGGATGGATGGAGGGACTTTTGCCCTTCAGCGACGGGATTCGTATCTGCGGCCGGGCTTTCACGGTGACCTATGAGCGCAGACCGGCGGCGAATGTGAATGCTCTGAACGTATTTGAAATGATGGAAATGCCGGAAAAGGGTAGCGTGCTGGTGGCCAGCGTGCCCAGCGACGACGCGATGGTGGGCGAGAACATCCTGCATGCCTGCCTGGTCAACGCCCTGAACGGCATGGTGCTGGATGGCAAGGCCCGTGACACCGGCGTGATCCGTCGGGACAGGCTGCCGCTCTTTTGCAAAGGCCCGGCGATCCGGCTGGAAACGGAATGCAAGATCACGGCGGTTCAGCAGCCCGTTGCGTGCGGCGGCGTCACCGTCTATCCTGGCGATTACATCGTCGGGGACTGCGATGGCGTGATCGCCATCCGGGCTGATGAGGTGGAAGCGCTGATCTATCAGGCGGAAAGGATTGCAGAAATCGAGAAGGAGCTGGAAGCTGTCATCCAGAGCGGTCAGGGCATGCACGCTGTGGCGAATGTATCCAAAAAGAAAAAGCAGCTCCGGCCCTGATGATTCCCGGAAAGGAAGGAAAACTATGTCGGCATTGAGAGAAAAAATGAAGGCCGGTCAGAACATCATTGGCACAATGACCAATATCCTGGCCCACCCGGATCTGCCCAAGATCTTCAAGACCTGCGGCTTCGATTTCTTCATCGTGGATTGTGAGCATGGCTGCTTTGAGTACAATCAGGTGGCCGCCATGATCGCCGTGGCGAAGGAGATCGGCATCGGCGCGCTGGTTCGCGTGCCGGGCGCGCTGCGGGAGCCTGTGCTTCGGTTTATGGAAATGGGCGCGGACGGCCTCATGCTGCCCAGCACCGATACCCCGGAGCAGGCGCGCAGGCTGGTGGAATACGCCAAGTACAGCCCGATGGGCAAACGCGGCATGTCCATGATGCGGGGCCATAACCGCTATATCCCCGTTGCGGATCCCGTCGCTTACATGAAGCAGACGAACGAGGACACCATCCTGATCGCCCAGATCGAATCCGCTGAGGGCGTGGCCAATATCGACGACATTCTGTCTGTGGAGGGCATTGACGTGGCCTTCATGGGGCCGAACGACCTGTGCTGTGATTTGGGCGTTACCGGCAATCAGAAAGCCCCGATCTTCATCGAGAGCGTCGAAAAGGTGATCGATTCCGCCAGGCGGCACGGCAAGTACAGCGGAACGCACTGCATGAACCAGGCGACCTATGATCTGTGGCACGGAAAAGGCATGTGCTTCAACCTGTACAGCAATGAAGTGAGCATGATCATGAACGACGCCGGCAGAGTGCTCAAAGCCATGCGGGCTGATGAAGCGTGATGTGTTCCAATCGATGTGAAAGAAAAGGAGAACGGTACATGGATACCAGCTTTATCAAGGGCATCATCCCGCCGATCCTGACCCCGATCGACGAGCATGAATGCGTAGACGAACAAAAGATGCGCAAGCAAGTGGAATTCGTGATCCGGGGCGGTGTGCACGGCATTCTCGCCTTCGGCAGCAACGGCGAATTCTACATGCTGGAAGAGGATGAAACCAGGCGTGCGCTGGAGATCATGCTGTCCCAGGCGGCCGGCCGGGTGCCGGTGTACTGCGGCATTGGCGCGATCCGCACGCAGAAGTGCGTGAGGATTGCCAAAATGGCCAGGGAAGTGGGCGCGGCCGGAATCTCGGTGCTGCAGCCCATGTTCCTCAAGCCCACCGAGGACGAGCTGTTCCTGCATTTCCGCACCATCGCCGATGCGGTGCCGGATCTGCCGATGCTGCTGTACAACAATCCCGGCCGCACCGGCTACACCATGAGCTATTCCCTGGTGGAGCGCCTCGCCGATGCCTGTCCCAACATCGTGGGCATGAAGGACTCCAGCGGCGACATGACCCGCACTGCGGAATTCATCCGCAGGATGAGGGGCAGGGATTTCAAGGTGTTCGGCGGCAAGGACACGCTGGTGTTCGGCACGCTGGTGCACGGCGGCGCCGGCGGCGTCTGCTCGACCGCCAACATGTACCCCGAACTGGTCTGCTCCATCTATGAAAAGTATGTGGCGGGCGATATCGCGGGCTCGCTGGAGGCGCAGTACCGGCTCAATCCCGTTCGCCTTTCGATGGATCTGGCCAGCTTCCCCGTGGCGACCAAGGACATGGCCAACATGATGGGGCTGGATGTGGGCGCACCCTTCCGTCCCAGCCTGCCGTCCGATGAAAAGACCATGGCCGCCATGCGAAACGAGATGAAGAAAGCGAACCTGCTCAAGGATTGAGCTGAACAGGGCTTGACGGACATGCAACGGAGGGCTGCACATGAAAGAACCAATCCAAAGCTATTTCAGGCTGGGCACGCTGAACTGGATGAGCTACCCGACTGCCCGGTATGACGTGCTCTCTTCGATTGAAAAGCTGGCGAAGGATCCCTTCTTCACAGCGGTGGAGATCGCCCATATTGAGGACGCGGATGTGCGGCACATGGTGAAGGAGGTGCTGCGTCAAAGCCACATGGATGTATGCTTTGGCGCACATCCTCAGCTCCTGGGCGGCGGGCTGAATCCCAATGCCCTTGACGAAGAGGAACGGCTGAAAGCGGAAGCATCGCTGATGAACGCGCTGGAGGAAGCGCGGGAAATCGGCGCCTGCGGCATCGCTTTTCTTTCGGGCCGCTGGAAAGAGAGCCGCATGGAAGAAAACTATGCCCAGCTGATCAAAACCACGGACGCGGTCTGCCGCCGTGCGGCAGAAATGGGCCTGCAGGTGGAGCTGGAAGTGTTTGACTATGACGTGGACAAGAAGTCCCTGATCGGGCCGGCACCGCTGGCCGCCCGGTTTGCCGAGGATATCCGTCGGGAGCATGCGAATTTCGGCCTGTTGGTGGACCTGTCCCACATTCCCATCACCCACGAAACGAGCGCTTTCGTCATCAGAACCCTGCGGCCGTACATCACGCACCTGCATTACGGCAATGCCGTTCTTACACCCGGCATGGATGCCTACGGCGATATGCACCCCTGCTTCGGCTATCCCGGCGGCGTCAATGACGTGGAGGAGCTGACTGAATACCTGCGGGTTTTGAAGGAGGAAGGCTTTTTCAGGCGGGAGGAACCGATGATCCTGTCCATGGAGGTTGCGCCGAGGCCCCATCAAGACGCCGATGTCATCCTTGCAAACACCAAGCGGGTGCTGGCAAGGGCATGGGCGCAGTTAGGAGAATGATGATGAGAATTGTTGTCTTGGACGGATATACCCTGAACCCCGGCGATCTGGGCTGGGAAGGCTTTGAAAAGCTGGGCAACGTGACGGTCTACGACCGCACGGAGCCGGAGGAGATCATTCCGCGCATCGGTGATGCCGAAGTGGTGATCGTGAACAAATGCCCCATCTCCAGGGAAACCATGGCAGCCTGCTCAAACATCCGATACATCGGCCTGCTTGCAACGGGCTACAACGTGGTGGATGTGGAGGAAGCAGCCCGGCGCAATATCGTGGTGACCAACATCCCCACATATGGCACCGCATCGGTGGCACAGATGGTGTTTGCTCATCTGCTGGCCATCTGCCAGCACGTGGAAGCTCACAGCGAGGCGGTTCACGCCGGTGAGTGGAACAGCAATCCCGACTGGTGCTTCTGGAATTATCCGCTGATTGAGCTGGCGGGCAAGACCATGGGCGTGGTAGGCTTTGGCCGCATCGGCCAGAACACGGCCCGCATCGCCGCTGCGCTGGGCATGAAGGTGCTGGCGTATGACCACCACGAAAAGGAAGAAGCGAAGCAGTACGCGGAATACGTGCCGCTGGAGAGGCTGCTGGCGGAATCCGACGTGATTTCCATGCATTGCCCGCTGTTCCCCCAGACGGAGAAGATGATCAACCGCAGCACCATCGGCCAGATGAAGACGGGCGTGATCTTTATCAACACCTCCCGGGGACAGCTGGTGGATGAAAAGGACTTGGCAGATGCGCTCAACAGCGGTAAAATTGCTGCTGCGGGTCTGGATGTGGTTTCTTCGGAACCTATCCGCACGGACAATCCTCTTCTGCATGCCAAGAATTGTTTCATCACGCCCCATATCGCCTGGGCGCCGCTGGAGAGCCGCCGCCGGCTGATGAACATCGCCGTGGAGAATCTGGCGCAGTTTATCGCTGGCACACCTGTGAACGTCGTCAACAGACGTTAATCAATACAAACTGTTATTTGGATTTGCATCAAGGAGGAAACGACAATGAAAATTGCATTTATCGGTCTGGGAATCATGGGCAAGCCCATGGCGAAGAACCTGCTGAAGGCGGGCTATCAGCTGCGTGTGTTTGACCGCAATGCCGGTACCCTGGAAGAAATGAAGGCTGCAGGTGCGGAGATTTGCTCCTGCTCCGCCGAGACTGCCGAGGGCGTGGATCTGGTGATCACCATGCTGCCCAACAGCCCGCACGTGAAGTCCGTCATGCTGGAGGATGACAAGCTGGCCGAGAAGATGCCCAAGACGGCGGCGTTTATCGACTGCTCCTCCATCAATCCCGTGGCTTCCCGTGAAATCGCTGCAAAGCTGGCGGAGTATGGCATCGACATGCTGGATGCCCCGGTGTCCGGCGGCCAGCCCAAGGCTGTTGACGGCACCCTGGCCTTCATGGTAGGCGGCAAGGAAGAGGTATTCAACAAGTTCAAGCCGGTTCTGGAGGCCATGGGCTCTTCTGTGGTGCACTGCGGCGACGTGGGTGCGGGCAACGTGACGAAGCTCTGCAATCAGACCATCGTGGCTGTGAATATTGCGGCGCTGGCGGAGGCCATGCAGATGGGCCAGATGTGCGGTGTGCAGCCCGAAAAGATCTTCCAGGCGATCAAGGGCGGTCTGGCCGGCTCGACCGTCATGAATGCCAAGGCGCCGATGATGATGGATCAGAACTTCCAGCCCGGCTTCCGCATCGATCTGCACATCAAGGATCTGAACAACGTGGTGGATGCCGCCAAGTCTGTGGACGCGCCCATCCCGCTCACGCAGGCTGTGCTGGAGATGATGAAGATCCTGCATCACGACGGCGACGGCTCCTGCGATCACAGCGCGCTGCTGAAGTACTATCAGAAGCTGACGGGCGAGACCCTGCATCACTGATTTCAAATAGGGGCGAGGCCTGCCGGGCTTCGCCCCTATACCATCATTTACGGGGGAGACAATATGAAATTTATCTTTGCTCCGGATTCCTTCAAGGGTTCCCTGTCCGCACTCGAAAGCTGCGATATTCTGGAAAGGGTGACAGCGCGGATCTTTCCTGAAGTTGAGACGATCTCCATCCCCGTAGCGGACGGCGGCGAAGGCACCGTGGATGCGCTGCTGCGCGCCATGGGCGGAAAACGCATCGAAACGCCTGTGACCGGCCCGATGTTTGAGACTGAAACGGCCGTTTGGGGCCTGCTGCCCGATGGAAAAACGGCGGTGATGGAAATGGCTCAGGCCAGCGGCCTGCCCTATGTTCCCGCAAACCGCAGAGATCCGCGCCGGGCGACCAGCCTGGGCACCGGCGAAATGATTGCTGCGGCGCTGGACATGGGTGTGCGCAGCATCCTTATTGGCATCGGCGGCAGCGCCACCAACGACGGCGGCATGGGCATGCTGACAGCCCTTGGCGCCAGGTTTTTCGATAAGAACGGAAACGCTGTCAAGCCCGTCGGCGGCGAAATGGTGCATGTGGCATCCGTGGATTTCTCCGGCCTCATGCCCGCGCTGAAGGAGACGGAAATCACCGTGATCTGCGATGTGACTAACCCGCTTCTGGGCGAAAACGGCGCCACATTCATCTATGGGCCGCAAAAGGGCGCGACGGACGAGATCCGGGACGAGCTGGAAACGGGCATGGCCCACTATGCTCAGGTGGTCGGCGCCGCAGCCGGAAGAGATATTGCGTTCTTCCCCGGCGCAGGTGCGGCGGGCGGCCTGGGCGCGGCCTTGGGCGGCGTGCTGCATGCGCAGCTCAAGAGCGGCATCGACGCTGTACTCGATGCGGTGGACTTCGATCAGAAGCTGAAGGGCGTCTCGCTGGCCATCACCGGCGAGGGGCGCATCGATGGACAGAGCGTTCGCTTTGGCAAGGTGCCGGTGGGCGTCGCCAAACGCTGCGCGGCGCAGGGCATCCCGACGGCGGCGATTGTGGGCGGCATCGGCAGCGGAGCGGAAGGGCTGTTTGATCTGTGCGAAAGCACCATCACGACTACCGTGACCGGCCCCATGAGCCTGGAAAAGGCCATGAAGGATGCGCCGGCCCTCTATGAATATGCCGCGGAACGCCTGCTGCGCGCGATCCGCATTGGCATGAATCTCAGATAACCGGGAAGAACACTGACCATTTGAGGAGGGGATACCCATGGCACTTCAAATCACAAACGAAGCGAATCGCTGCCTGCAGTGCAAGAGGCCCCTTTGCCGGGAGGGTTGCCCGGCGCACACGCCCATTCCTGAGGTCATTGCACTGTTCAGGGAAAACCGGCTCATAGAAGCGGGACAGCTGCTGTTTGAGAACAATCCCATGTCGGTGGTCTGCGCCACGGTGTGCGATCATATGGCTCAATGCGCGGGGCACTGCGTGCTGGGCCGAAAGGGTGAGCCTGTACATTTCTACGAGATTGAGCGATTCGTATCCGACGCCTATCTGGACCGCATGAAGATCGAGAAAGCGCCGTTCAACGGAAAGCATGTCGCTGTCATCGGCAGCGGCCCTGCTGGACTGACGGTGGCGATCGAGCTGGCTCGGAAGGGATACGGGATCACCATCTTCGAGGAAAAGGATAAGATCGGCGGCATGCTGCAATACGGCATCCCGGATTTCCGCCTGCCCAAAACCGTTCTGGACCGATACAAGGCCAGGCTTCTTGAAATGGGGATCCGTATTCGGCCCCATGTGGTCATGGGCGGCGACCTGATGATCGACAACCTGTTCCGGGACGGATATTCCTCCGTGTTCATTGGCACCGGCGTATGGCGTCCGTCCACCTTGGGCATCGAGGGCGAAACCCTGGCCAACGTGCACTTTGGCATTTCCTATCTGGCACGACCGATCTCCTACTGCGTAGGGCAGTCTGTGGCGGTCATCGGAATGGGCAATGTGGCTATGGATGTTGCACGCACGGCGTTTAGGCACGGCGCTCAGCGCGTGATGATGTTCCAGCGGGGCAATACATCCCGCGCCAGCGCGCATGAAATGGAATATGCCCGGCTGGACGGCGCGGAGTTCTACTTTGGAAAATCCATCCAGCGCATCACACCCCAAGGGCCAGTATTCAAGAACTCTGTGCTGAATGAACAGGGGCGTCCCGTTGGCGTGGAGGGCGAGGATGAACTGATCCCGGCCGACACAACCATCATTGCGATCAGCCAGGGGCCCAAGGACAAGCTGGTCAACACCACCCATGGTCTGCAGGCATCGGAAAGGGGCCTATTGATCGTAGATGAAAACAACATGACCACGCGTGCCGGTGTGTTTGCCGCCGGAGATGTGGTGCACGGCTCCCTGACGGTGGTGCATGCTGTGAACGACGCCAAAAATGCGGCGGCAGCCATGATGCGGTATATGGAGGAACATGGCTAAGATTTATCAGATATACGGGCAGGATGCTCATGATATGACGATCAGGCTGCTGGAGGCATCAGAGGCCATTCGTCTGGTGCCTTCCGGCGGTTCAGTGGCGCTCAAGCCGAATCTGGTCGTCACCGGGACACCTGAAAACGGCGCCACTACCCATGCAGGGGTGCTCAGCGGATGCATCGAATACTTTAAGGCCCATGGCGTTCGGGAGATCAGCGTGATTGAGGGAAGCTGGGTGGGCGACGAAACGATGCGGGCCATGCGCCGTGCCGGATACGATCGCGTGTGTGAGCACTACGGCGTGCCCTTTTACGATTTGAAAAAGGATCGTATCCGCACTGTGCAAACGCCGGTCGGACCGATCGATATCTGCTGTCGTGCGCTGGACGCCGGGCTTCTGGTGGACTTGCCGGTGCTCAAGGGCCACTGCCAGACGAGGATGACCTGCGCGCTCAAGAATCTGAAGGGCTGCATTCCTGATCGGGAAAAGCGGCATTTTCATGCGATGGGGCTGCAAAAGCCCATCGCTGCCCTGGGCGCGGTGCTCAAGCCGCGGCTCATCGTCGTGGACAGCATTTGCGGCGATCTGGATTTTGAAGAGGGCGGCACCCCTGTTCAAACCAATCGCATGTATCTGGGTACGGATGCCGTGCAGTTGGATGCTTATGGCTGCTCACTGATGGGGCTCAATCCCGGCGATGTGCCCTACATTGAACTGTGCGAGCGGTTCGGCGGAGGCAGCTCAGCCTGGCAGGCTGAAGATGTGATCGATCTGAATCGGCCCAGCGATACGGCTGGTTTTCCCAAGCCCCGGGGAACGGTTGCTTCGCTGACGAAAAATATACACGAGAATCAGGCGTGCTCGGCATGCTTTGCGGCGCTGGTGCGGGCGATGTACCTCACGGGCTGCGGCCAAAATCGGGAGATTTATATTGGACAGGGCTGGAAAGACCAAAAGCTTGACGGATTGGGGATCGGCAAGTGCTGCCGTGGGGCGCAGGATTGTGTAATGGGTTGTCCGCCCACCGCTGATCAGATCTCCAAAATGCTGCTGAAATGAGTCGAAGTATCGCCTGCCTGGGTCTGGCGATTGGCGCGGGCTTTACCACCATGGCGATTGTCTCCTGCATTGTTGTCGTCATCGTCCTCAGGCTGATGCAGCGCATTGTCCATGTGAATACCTATAAACGGCTTGAGGTGAAGTTCCTGCACCGCAAGGAGACCCTTCCCTATATCCGTGAGGTATTCTCCCAGAAGGATGTATCCATTCTGGATCAGGACTTCCATGCAGAAACCCAGCCGGATGGTAGCAATCTGTATACGAATGTTTATACGCTCACGCTTCCCGGCAAGACAGGTTATCAGGAAATCATTGAAAAACTGTCGGAGCATCGGAACATCCGTGTTGTCAGAACGCGGAATGTTTGAGTCTACCATTCGTTTTTTCGGGTAAGCGTCGACTGGCATGGTGCATGAAGGGCGGAATCGAGACTCCGGTAATCGAAACATGAATAAAAACCCGCAGGCAGAGCAAGCGGCGATCTATTTGCAGGGAGCTGGGCTTTCGGGTTTTCAAATCAGTTTTGTGCTTTCAAAACGAGAATCATGATTACAGTATAGGGGGTGCAGCTGCACACCCCTTGCACACCCTGTATATGCTCCACTTGCAATCGTAACTTGTATCAATATATTGGTGCAGACGCACCTGGAAGCTCAGACATTGATACGATGTCTGAGTTTTATTTTTGCATTGATGATGACTTGCAATGCAGAAAATAGGGTATAGGTAGCTGAAATTGCTATTTATCCGAGGAAAATTGCAAGAATCTGGTTTTCAAAATCAAAAACCAGATTCACACTAAATCGGACAGCGGTTAGGAAAGGACATTAGACTACTCGAGACGGCTGAGCCTCCAAATTTTGCACCCCTTGGGCTTGAAACGGCAAAAGCGTACACGGTGTTACGATAGTATCCGTACACGGTGTACGCTTTTATTCTGGGGAGACTTGCTGCGAAGGACGCGGCAATGCCTTCTGACTTCGTGATGATGAACAACGTTTCACACATCTTTCCTATAAACCGGTCGATATCCCTCTTGACTTGGAGTGAACTCCATGCTGTATACTCTTCCTGAGGTGATGAAATGTGACGATCAGGCAGGTCTGCAGCCAATATGGATTGACGCCCGATACCCTTCGCTATTACGAGAAGGTCGGTGTCATCCCCGAGGTGCACCGAACAGAAAGCGGCATCCGCGATTATGACGATGTGGCCATCGGCTGGGTGGAAAATGCCGTGTGCATGCGCAGTGCCGGCGTTCCGGTGGAGAGCATCATCGAGTATGTGCGGCTCTATCAGGCAGGAGATACGACCCTTCAGGCAAGGCGCGATTTATTGAAGGCTGTTCACACCGGCCTGCTGAAACAGAGACAACAGATGGACGCAGCCATTGACCGGCTGTCCTTCAAAATCAGCCGGTATGATGTCGCGCTGAAGACGGGCGTGCTTTCCTGGGAAGAGGAGGATGGGCAATGAAAAAGCTGATCCTTCTGATTCTTGCATCCACGCTGCTTTGCTCGGCAGCGCGGGCCGAAACCCTAGTCGTCTGGTTCTCCTGTACGGGAAACACGGAAGCGGCATTCAGACGGGCTGCGTGCATCTGCAGGGGAAAGCGCCGGAAACACTCTGGCTTGGCGCAGAGCGGTTCTCTGCGAATACCACACCCGCAGAGCTGAGCGAATGGTGTGCATCCATTGGTCTTGAATAAGAGGAGGAAAAACGATGATTTATAATGCATTCAAGGACATGAAGCTCTCCGCCCTGGGCATGGGCAACATGCGTCTGCCGGTGGTAGGCGGCAACGATGCAGCCATCGACGAAGCGGCGACAGAAGCCATCCTCGACTATTGCATGGCCCACGGCATCAACTACTATGACACAGCGTGGGGATATCACAGCGGCAATTCTGAGCTGGTGGTGGGCAAGCTCCTGCAGAAGTATCCGCGGGAGAGCTTCTATCTCGCCTCCAAGTTTCCCGGCTATGACCTGAGCAACATGGGCAAGGTCGAGGAGATTTTTGAAGAACAGCTCCGCAAGTGCCGCGTCGGCTACTTCGATTTCTATCTGTTCCACAATGTCTGCGAGATGAACATCGAGCAGTACCTTGATCCCAAGTACCGTACCCATGCGTATCTGATGGAGCAGAAGCAAAAGGGGCGCATCCGCCATCTCGGCTTCTCTGCGCATGGCGACATCCCCACCATCCGCCGCTTCCTGGAGGCGTATGGCAAGGATATGGAATTCGCGCAGATCGAGCTGAACTGGTTCGACTGGGCATTCCAGAACGCAAAGGGCAAGCTGGAACTGCTGAAGGAGTGGAATATCCCGGTGTGGGTGATGGAGCCTGTACGGGGCGGTCAGCTGGCGAATCTGCAGGCAGAGGACGCCGCAAAGCTGAAGGCCGCCCGTCCCGATGAGGGCATTCCGGCCTGGTCCTTCCGCTTTCTGCAAAGCCTGCCTCAGGTGACCATGACCCTGTCCGGCATGAGCAGCCTGCAGCAGGTGAGAGACAATATCGCAACCTATGAAGAACGCAGGCCCCTGTCCGATGACGAGATGAAGCTACTGCTTTCCGTGGCGGACGACATGATTCGCCGCACGACGGTGCCCTGCACCGCCTGCCATTACTGCGTCAGCCATTGTCCCATGCAGCTGCCCATCCCGGATCTGCTGAAGCTGTACAACGAGTCCATGGCCGCAGGCCCGGGCGCATTCATTGCGCCGATGGCGCTTTCCGCCTTCGCGCAGAACCAGCAGCCCTCTTCCTGCATCGGCTGCCACGCCTGCGAACAGGTCTGTCCGCAGCAAATTCACATTCCGGACGCGCTGGCTGATTTTGCCGCCCGCGTCGGTCAGAAAGGATGACAAACATGGCCAAGAAAGTCCTGATTATTTCCTCCAGCCTGCGCGCAGGCAGCAACTCGGAGATCCTCGCAAGGGAATGCGAGAAAGGCGCGAAGGCCGCCGGGCACGAGGTCGAGTTCATCTCTCTCAAGGGCAAGGAAATCAAATTCTGCGTCGGCTGTCTGTCCTGCCAGAAGACGGGCAGCTGCGTGCTCCTGGACGATGTGCCCGGAATCATGGCCAGGGTGAAGGCCGCCGAGGTTATCGTGTTCGCCACGCCGATCTACTACTATGAAATGAGCGGCCAGCTCAAGGCGCTGTTGGACAGGCTGAATCCGCTCTATGCCGAAGACTATGCTTTCCGCGAGATTTACATGATCGCCACCGCAGCAGAGGACGAGGAGACCACCTTCGACAAGGCTTTGGGTGGCCTGCAGGGCTAGGTGGACTGCTTTGAGATGGCCGAGCTGAAGGGGATCGTCGCCGGGGGCGGCATCGATGCTGCCCATGCTGCGATCAGCCATGACGACGTGATGCAAAAAGCGTATCGTCTCGGTCTTGAACTGTAAGCGTGTAAAGAAAGGCGTTCTGTTGGAGGCGTGTTCCGCCCCGGTTTTCGCGACATTTCTCCCAGTTGATCCCTGAGGGAAAGCCCGCAGGTCAAAACGTGCGATTGTATCAATCATCTTTGATCTGTCAGTGAAGGAATAGACGACTCATGGAGGTATGAAGGAGCCTATTCTGCGCTTGCCGAAAGCGTTTTATAAAGATATTGTGAAGAAATGGGCGGAGCGCGTCGGAAATACTCGTTTCATTCCTGAATAGAAAAGCGGCACCTCCTACTTTGTATAGAAGCTTGTATTGATCCTGATTCCTTCAGGGAAGCAGCTGTTCCTTTCGCCGCAGATAATAGAGGATGCCCACGGCGTCCGCCAGCAGCCAGCCGATGGGCACCGACCACCAGATGCCGACGACGCCGATGGACGGAATCGCCGACAGGAGATAGGCCAGCGCTACGCGGGTGCCCAGGGAAATGACGGTGAGCACGACGCTCATGCCCGGCCTTTTCAGGGCGCGGTACAGGCCGTACAGCAGGAACAGGCAGCCGATGCCGCCATAGAAAGCGCCCTCGATGCGCAGATAGCGCACGCCCTCTGCGATGACCAGCGCTTCGTCCTTCCCGACGAACAGCGCCATCAGCGGTCGGGCGAGCATCCAAACCAGCAGCGACACTGCCATGCAGAACAGGATGGATGCGGCTGCCGCGCCCGCAAGTCCCTTGCGGATGCGTTCGTCCTTGCGCGCGCCGAAGTTCTGCGCGATGAACGTGGAAAAGGCGTTGCCGAAGTCCTGCACGGGCATGTAGGCAAAGGCGTCGATCTTCACCGCCGCCGCGAACGCCGCCATCACCGTGGCGCCGAAGCTGTTGACCAGCCCCTGCACCATCAGGATGCCGAGGTTCATCACCGACTGCTGCGCGCAGGTCAGCAGGGAAAAGCTGGCCAGCTCCCGGACGCAGCCAAGGGGCACCCTGCACCGGCCGGAGCGCAGCTGCGGATAGCTCATCCAGGTGTAGAGCGCGATGCCGACGCCGGAGACGAACTGCGCGATGACTGTCGCCTCCGCCGCGCCTGCAACGCCGCGCTGAAGAATCAGCACAAAGCCCAGATCCAGCGCGATGTTCAGCAGCGCGGAGACAGCCAGAAAGACCAGCGGGATCACGGAGTTGCCCAGCGCGCGCAGCAGCGACGCGAAGTAATTGTACAAAAACGTGGCAAAGATGCCGCAGAAGATGACGGACAGGTAGCTGCGCATCAGCGGCCACACGTCTGCGGGTACCCGAAGAAAGCGCTCCAGCGCAGGAAGGATGGCAAAGGCAGCGGCGCTCAGCAGCACGGCAGCGGCGGCGATCAGGAAAAAGGAGGCATGTACGGCCGCCTGAAGTCCGGCCTCGTCCCGCTGACCGTAGCGAATGGAGAACAGCGCGCCGCTGCCCATGCAAAGCCCCAGCAGAATGGAGGTCAGAAAGGTCATCAGCGTAAAGGACGAGCCGACGGCGGCCAGCGCGTTTGTGCCCAGAAAATGGCCGACGATGAGCGTGTCCGCGATGTTGTAGCCCTGCTGAAGCAGGTTCCCCAGAATCATGGGGAGCGCGAAAATCAGCATGGAGCGCATGATCGGCCCTTGGGTGAGGTCTCTGTTCATTTGCACACTTCCGTATAGAAAGATTATACTTACGTTTCGATTGCATTATAGCGAAATAGATGAACAAAGTCAACCTTGTATTGTCATTTCGTCGACACAGTGCTATGATAAAAGGAACAAAGGCAACAGGGAGGCTTTGGTGCTATGTTTCTTGAGGGTCTGGACGCACTGGATCAGAAAATCGTGCAAATGCTGATTCAGAATGCCCGCAGCTCCTATTCGGAGATCGGGCAGGCGGTGGGTATCTCCCGCGTGGCGGTGAAGGCCCGCATACAGGCGCTGGAGCAGCGGGGCGTCATCGAGGAATACACCACCATCATCAATCCGCAGAAGCTCAGCGGCGCGGTGTCGTGCTATTTTGAGGTGGAAACCCAGCCGGACACGCTCGCGCAGGTGACGGAAATTCTCCGGCAAAACGAAACCGTCACCCAGGTCTACCGGGTGACGGGCCGGGACAAGCTCCACGTTCATGCCGTGGCGGCTTCCGGCGAGGAAATGGAGACGCTGATTCATGAGGTCATCGACCGGCTGCCCGGCGTCGTGAGCTGCTCGTGCAACATCATTCTGTCCCGAATCAAGGACATCAAGGGACTGCGGCTGTAGGCCGAGACTGGATGAGCAGATCAGAAGGATGGCAGGAGCGGATATCCCGGGTGTAGCAAGGGCGCTTTGGCAGATGGATCTGCACTGTGTTCGGGTGAATCGGAATACAGTGCACACTGCATTTGATAAAACGTGTACACCGGAACGATGGACTGCGCGATCGTTTGCAAGGGACAGGGGCAAATGAAAAGCAGTTGATCTTCCGGCGCAAAGACGGAGTTGAAGTGCCCATTACAACATAATTGGACTCATACTATTCTCAGATAAACATGACACATCTGCTTGCGTCATGTTTATCTGAGAATAGTATAGGCAAATGACCCGCAGGCAGAACAGGCGGCGAGCAATTCGCCGGGAGCTGGGCTTGCGGGCTTTTTGCATATTCGGCTATCCAGACAGAGAAAAAGAAACGGCATAGGGGAGCGGATGCCCCTCGCTTGAACACCCTGAAGCTATCGAGCAGGCAATCGCAACTTGTATCCAAATATCAGTGCAGATACCTGGAAGCTCAGATATTGTATAATGTCTGGTTTTTTATTGTCTGGATCACGACTTGGATGAGAGCGAACGCGCTGCACGGAGTATCCCGCCGCAGCGCGTTCGCTTTTTGTATACCCGAATGCATTGACGGGCTTCTTCCCAGGAAAACCGGTTTTCAGCCATTTGTCCGGCTGAAGGGAAGGTTCTTCCGGCAGAAATCCACGAAGCACTGCGTTCCCTTGTTGAGGTGGCGGCCCTGCTTCCAGATGAGCCCCGCCCGGACGGGAATGGGCGCAGACAGCGGGATGGAGACAAGCTCCGGCACCATGGGCAGCATGCTTTTGAACAGAAAACAGCCGCAGTTGCCGCGCCGCAGGAACTTGAGCACCGTCATCAGTTGGCTGGAGTGCATGACGATCCGCGGCTGAATGTGCAGGTGATCAAAGCGCTGCATCAGGATTTTGTTCTGCACGGAGTCCTGATGGAAGAGCAGGATGCTCTGCTGATCCAGCTGCTCCATGTTAAGCTGCTTAAGCGCGGCGAGCGGGTGATTGGCGCAGACGCAGAACACCAGCTCGTCGTGGGAGAGCACATGGGCGTGAAACTTGTCCGTGCAGGGATCCTCCATGTTGATGATGCCCACGTCCAGCAGCTCGTCCATCACCAGCGTGCAGGCCCGCATGGAGCTGTATTCCTTCAGCACGAGCCACACGTCCGGGTGCTCCGCGTGAAAGGCCTCCAGCAGCTCCGGAAAGAAGACCGTGGAGAGCATCGGCGGGATGCCAATGTTGACCTTCGACTTGATCGCGCTCCGGTTCTGATAGTCCGCGTGCAGCGCGTCGCAGGATTCGAGAATCTCCATCGCGCGGTGGTAGAAGGCGTCCCCCTCCTCGGTCAGGGCGATGCGCCCGCGGGTGTTGGCAAACAGCGTCACGGAGAACTCCTTCTCCAGCTCCCGGATGGCGGTCGAGATGGCGGGCTGGGTGACGAACATCTCCTGCGCGGCGCGGGTGATGCTGTGATAGCGCGCGGCACAGGTGAAATAGCGCAACTGATTGAGCGTCATTCTCCGACTCTCCCTATAAATCTAAATTATGTTTGCATTGATTATATTAAATTTACTTAATCCTGTCAAGCTGTTATCATCTTATCAAGCAAAGCATCCGGCCGGTGCGGTGTGATCGACAAGTCCATATCAGGGAGGAGAAAAACGCATGTCACAAACGACCATCACGCTGCTGTTCCTGGCGTTTGCCATCATCAGCTTCATCCTCGAAAAGATCCCGCTGGGCCTGACCGCCACCATCGTGGGCGCGCTGGGCGCAAGCCCCAGCCCGATCCTTCTGCTGCTGGTCATCTTCATCGTCGGCTGCGCGCTGACCAACTTCATGAGCAACACCGCGACGACCGCGCTGATGGTGCCCATCGCCACCTCGCTGGCGCAGAGTCTGGGTGCTGACCCCCGCTCGATGATCATCGCCGTAGTCATCGCCTGCTCCTGCGCCTACGCGACGCCCATCGGCATGCCCGCCAATACGATGGTGGTCGGCCTGGGCGGCTACAAATTCAAGGACTATGTGAAGGCCGGACTGCCGCTGATTGCAATCTCGTTCGCGCTGTGCATGGTGCTGCTGCCCATCCTGTTCCCGTTCTATCCCTGATCACCCATCTCACCCGCCAACCCGGGCATCTCTGCCCGCACCATAAGGAGGAAAACGCATGTCTCAGCAGGAAATGGTCACCAAAATGACCGATATCATGGCCAGCTTCGTGGGCCACATCGGCAAGAAGCTGCCCGACGACGTGATCGCCAAGCTGGATGAGCTGGCGCAGAAGGAAACCAGCCCGCTGGCCAAGACGCTCTATCAGACCATGACGCGCAACCAGAACCTGGCCGTCTCGCTCGACCGCCCCAGCTGCCAGGACACCGGCGTGCTCCAGTTCTGGGTCAAGTGCGGCACGGGCTTCCCGCTCATCGACGAGGTGGAGGCCCTGCTCAAGGAGGCCGTCGTCAAGGCCACCTTTGAAACGCCGCTGCGCCACAACAGCGTGGAGACCTTCGACGAGGTCAACACCAAGCGCAACGTCGGCAAGGGCACGCCGACCGTATTTTGGGACATCGTGCCCCACAGCAACCAGTGCGAAATCTACGCTTACATGGCCGGCGGCGGCTGCACGCTGCCGGGCAAGGCGATGGTGCTCATGCCGGGCGCGGGCTACGAGGGCGTGACCCAGTTCGTGCTCGACCAGATGACCAGCTACGGCCTGAACGCCTGCCCGCCGCTGCTGGTGGGCGTGGGCGTGGCGACCTCCGTGGAGACCGCCGCGCTGCTCTCCAAGAAGGCGCTCATGCGCCCGCTGGGCACCCACAACCCGAATGCGCGCGCCGCTGAGATGGAGCGCCTGCTGGAGGACGGCATCAACGCCATCGGCCTGGGCCCGCAGGGTATGGGCGGCAGCGCCTCCGTCATGGGCGTGCACATCGAGAACACCGCGCGCCATCCCTCCGCCATCGGCGTGGCTGTGAACGTGGGCTGCTGGTCGCACCGCCGCGGACACATCGTCTTTGACAGGGACTTGAACGTCACCTGCGACACCCATTCCACCTTCCGGTGCTGAGCTGCCGGAGAACGAAACAATCGGAGGTAACAGTATGGTTGAAATCAGAGACGGCAAAAAGGTGCTGGTCACGCCCGTGAGCGCCGAGGACCTTGCAGACATCAGCATCGGAGACATCATCTATCTGGACGGCGACCTGATGACCTGCCGCGACGTGGCGCACCGCCGCCTGGTGGAGGGCGGACGCGAGCTGCCCTATGACATCCGGGACAAGGCGATCTTCCACGCCGGCCCCATCGTCCGCCCCATCGATGGACAGGAAGACGCCTATGAGATGGTATCCGTTGGCCCGACGACCTCCATGCGCATGGAGAAGTTTGAGTATGAGTTCACGAAGCTGACCGGCGTGCGCGTCATCGTCGGCAAAGGCGGCATGAAGGAGAACACCGAGCGCGCGTGCCGCGAGTTCGGCGCGATCCACTGTGTGTTCCCGGCGGGCTGCGCCGTGGTCGCGGCCACCGAGGTGGAGCGCATCGCCGAGCACCACTGGGACGAGCTGGGCATGCCCGAAACCCTGTGGTGCTGCAAGGTGAAGGAGTTTGGCCCGCTCATCGTCTCCATCGACGCGAAGGGCCGCAACATGTTCGAGGAGAACAAGGTGCGCTTCAACGAGCGCAAGGACGCCGCCGTTGCCGAAATCTGCAAGCACGTCTCCTTTATCAAATAAGCCTCCTCCTGATTCCGGCAGGCCGGGCCAAGCGTGCCCGGTCTGCCGATTTTGCGTGCTCTGCCGGTATAACTGCCGCAGGCCCGACGAATTTGCGGTGGGCTGCTCCGCCTCGATTGACAGGGAAACAGCGCAACGGTATAATGGGTTCAGGAAGATCGATCCGGCGCGAGAATGGCCGGGAAGAGGAAGCGAGGAGGCGGATTCTTTTGAAAAAAACATGGCTGCTGCTCTGCACGCTGGTGCTGTGCCTGGCGCTGCCGCTGAGCGCGCTGGCGGCGTACGACCCCACAAAGCCGCCGTGCCAGACGGAGGGACACGAAAAAAACGACGGCGTGGATCACAACCGGCCGGAGCCCTGCTGGATCACGGGGCATTTCAACTGTGACGGCCTGAATCACGACTACGCGCCCTGCGGATACCGCCATCATTATAACTGCGACGGCCTTGATCACGGCCCGGCGGTCTGCGGGGCGGAGGGGCATACCAGCTGTAAGGGCAGGCATGCTGCGGCAGTCTGCGGCGTGGCGGGCCACTGCGCGTATGACGGCCAGAAGCATGAACCGGCCCGCTGCGGCATCGCGGGCCATTTCGCCTGCGACGGCCTTACGCACACGGCTGCGGCATGCGGCATCGCGGGCCATGCTGTCTGCGACGGCGCGGATCACAGCCGCGCGGCCTGCGGCAGGAAGGGCCACTGCAATTGCGACGGCCTGGAGCATGCCGCGGCGGCCTGCGGGCGCAGCGGCCACTGCGTGAGCGACGGACTGGCGCACGAGGCGGCGCCCTGCGGCTATGAAGGGCACTTCCTGTGCGACGGCAGAACGCACGAGACGGCGGCCTGCGGGGTGGAGGGCCACTATGCCTGCGAGGTGCGCGCGCACCTGAACAAGCCCGTGAGCCAGTACTGCAGCGCCGTGCCGCAGCACATGGCCTGCCAGGGCAATCCGGAGCACTACTGCGATCCGGCGCAGGGCGGCTGCGGCGAAACCTACCGCTGCACCAATTCCAACGCGCACACGGCGTGCCTCATGTGCGGCCTGCTCTGGTGCGACCGCTCCCTCGGCGGTCATGAGACCCCGTGCAGCAATCCCAACCATCGCCCGTGCGTGTATGCTCTGCAGGGCAAGATCTGGCGCGCCTCCGATCATCCTCGCTGTGATCTGTGCGGCG
>JAGBAU010000180.1 GCA_017938785.1 Clostridia bacterium | reverse complement strand
GCTGTCCGCGGAGGTCGGCACCAAGCATGGCCTGAACGTGAGCGGGCTGGTGCTGGATGAGGTTCATGTGCAGCCGGACCGCAAGCTGTATGATGTGCTGACCAAGGGCTCCGGCGATGCCCGTGAGCAGCCGCTGTACTTCCTGATCACCACGGCGGGCATCGATACGAACAGCATCTGCTATGAGCTGCACCAGAAGGCGCTGGGCGTGCTGAACGGCACGATCAACGACCCTTCCTTCTATCCAGTCATCTTCGGCGCGGACATCAGCGAGGACTGGACCGACCCGGAGGTATGGAAGAAGGCGAACCCGTCCCTCGGGTACACCATCGACATCTCCAAGGTGCAGAGCGCCTGCGACAGCGCCCGGCAGAATCCCGGCGAAGAAAACTCCTTCAGGCAGCTGCGTCTCAACCAGTGGGTCAAGCAGTCCATCCGCTGGATGCCCATGGACAAGTGGGATGCCTGCGCAGGGCGCGTTTCACCGCGGCTGCTGGAAGGCCGTCCCTGCTATGCGGGCATGGATCTGTCCTCTACCAGCGACCTGACATCCTTTGTGCTGGTGTTTCCGCCGACCGATGAGGACGAACCGTACATCGTGCTGCCGTTCTTCTGGGTACCGGCTGAAACCCTCGATCTGCGCGTCCGGCGCGACCATGTGATCTACGATGTGTGGGAGAAGCAGGGCTTCATCCAAACCACTGAAGGAAATGTGGTCGATTATCGCTGGATCGAGCAGTTCATCCTCCAGCTGAACGAGCACTACAACATCCGCGAGATTGCCTATGACCGCTGGAACGCCAGCATGATGGTGCAGACCCTGCAGGATGACGGCTTCACCATGGTGCCATTCGGGCAGGGCTTCCGGGATATGTCCGCACCGACCAAGGAGCTGATGCGGCTGGTGCTGGAGCAGAAGCTCGTCCACGGCGGGCATCCTGTGCTCCGCTGGAACATGGACAACGTGTTCGTGCGCACCGACCCAGCCGGTAACATCAAAATCGACAAGGAGAAATCCACCGAGAAGGTTGACGGCGCGGTGGCGCTGGTCATGGGCCTTGACCGGGCCATGAAGAACCTGAATGGCGGTGATTCCATCTACAACCACCGCGGCCTGATTATTCTGTGAGGTGATTCCATGCCGCATGCACCCCTTCGCCCGTGCAGGCAGCCGGGCTGTCCGGGCTTTTGCAAGCCTGGGCAGGTGTACTGCCCACAGCATGCGCCGGAGCTTTCTTCTGATGCTCTGCGCGGCAGTGCCGCTTTCCGTGGCTACGACCGAAAATGGCAGGCGGCAAGGAAGGCCTTTCTGGAAAAGAACCCGCTGTGTGCTGCCTGCATGAAGGCTGGCAGGCTGACTCCTGCCACCGTTGTTGACCATATTGTCCCGCACCGGGGCGATATGCGGCTGTTCTGGGACGAAAAAAACTGGCAGCCCTTGTGCAAGAGCTGCCATGATCGGAAAACGGGTGGCGGCGAATAACGCGCATGTATTATGCCTTGTTAGAATCATCCTTATTCTGGGCAAGTGCAGCTATGATTGTTACGGCAGCGAGTGCAAGACCGGGGCCGATCTTTCGAGCATAATGACCCACCTTATCAACTATGTTGAGTGCTAATGCATTGCGCTTAGCCTTTTTCTGTTTCTTCTGCTGATCGGACATTTGCAATCGCCTCCAATACTTGATCTCCTGTAACTTCTATACGGATGGTGTCTGGGCTTGCAATAAATACCTTCTGAGCCTCGCTGCGAATACGCTCCAGGTATTGCTGAGGTGCGCTATACCATCGTTCATCGCAGATGCCGACAAAGGCTTCGCTGTTCTTCAGATTCATCAGGTGCTTGCCATTGAGCAATTCGTGGTCCGGCGTGAAGATGTCCTGATATGTTCCTTTCTCGCCCAGCAGAGCGTATGCGAAGGATAATAACTCAGATGCTGCCAGATAGTAGCCAAAGAGCTCCTGAACCTTTTCGTACCCGGCGAGTACTTCTTCCCGGAAGCCTTCCTTTGTCAGAGTTCTGTAGAGACGCTTCCATGTCGACTCGGGCACCTCTGGCATCTTCTGCATTTCCGAAATAAGCCGTTGGGTGATTTTCCCGCGGGTTGTGTTGATGCTCGTGATTGCGCCTTTGATGAGGTCGCGCTGGTTTTCGAGGTCCTCAACGTTCTGGACTTGCGCGAGCTGATCTCTCATACCCCGCAGTTCACCAAGCAGGCTCTCGTCGTAGGTTTTCTGAAGTTCAATCACACGAGAACGAACTTCGTTAATCACCGCGGCCATCTGGGCAAGCTGCTGCTGCATCGCTATTGTGGTTAAATCATGAGGAATATCACTGTGAAGGATACCTGCATCCTTGATGATAACATGCCCCTGATTGCCGAAATTGCTGGGACCAACGATTTCACCTACAAGCTCACCCGTTGTCTTTTCCATGAATTTCAGCTTGCCATCAGTGAAATCCTTCTGGAGTTTCTTGGGTACCTCAGCAAGATATACCG
>JAGBAU010000179.1 GCA_017938785.1 Clostridia bacterium | reverse complement strand
GTTTTTTTCTCTCTCTGTTGTGTCGGCCGCTTGCTCAGCTGCCTTACGTTTATTATATAACACATCCCCTTACTTTTGAATCACATAAAATCACTTTTTAAAAAAGTTTTTTCCCATGATATGAAGGTTCATGCTATAATAAATGCAGTGTCTTTCAGGAGGATGAAAACATGATTTATCTGATTCTGGCGATCGCCTCCAGTGCGATGATTTCGGTGCTGATGCGCATCAGCGAAAAGTACAGCCGCAGCGGCATGGCCATGCTGGCGATGAATTACCTGATGTGCTGCGTGCTCGGTATCCTGCATGCAGGCGGAACCCAGCTCTTCCCCCGGGCAGATGGCATGGGACTTACGGTGCTTCTGGCAGCGGTGAGCGGCATACTGTATCTGGCGGGCTTTGTGCTGATGCACTGGAACATCCCCCGCAACGGCGTGGTGCTCACGGCAACCTTCATGAAGCTGGGCGTCATCGTACCCACGGCGGTTTCCATACTGGTTTTCGGTGAGAATCCCCGGCTGACCCAGCTGGCCGGCATGGCGCTTGCCATTTGCGCCATCTTTCTGATTCAGGGGAAGGGTGAGAAGGGCGCAGGCAGCATCCTGGGACTGGTGGCGGTGATGCTGGCCGGCGGCGGTGGAGACGTGATGGCGAAGGTGTTTGACGAAACCGCGCCCGCAAGTCTGAAGAACCAGTTCCTGTTGTATATCTTTATTGTGGCCTTCGTGCTGTGCGTGCTTTTGTGCATTGCCAAGAAGCAGAAGCCGGCGCTCATGGACATGCTGTTCGGCCTGGCCATCGGCATTCCCAACTATTATTCCGCCCGCTTCCTACTGCTCTCTATCGGCGAGATTCCGGCCATGGTAGCCTATCCCAGCTTCAGCGTGGGGACCATCATCGTGGTTGCGCTGGTGGGCGTGGCCTGCTTCAAGGAGAAGCTGAACAAGCGCAAGCTGGTCGCGTTGGGCGTGATTCTGGCGGCGCTGGTGCTGCTGAACGTATAGTAAAAGGCAGGGATGCAGGCACTGCGATATAAGAAGGAGAGAAGGCATAGACCTTCTCTCCTTCTTATGTTTTATGAAGCAGACCGCGTTTTATGCGTGCAGTGAGAAAATCGACCACGCAGAGCATGATTACGCTGTAGACCAGCAGCATGGGAAGATATACGGCGTTTGACCTGATAAAGGCCAGGCTGGGTACATGGCTGAGTTTGTTGATGACCCGGATGATCAGCGCATGATTCAGGTAAACGGCGAGGGAAAGCTTGTCAAGTCTGGCGAGGATCGGAAGCTGGAACAATCTTGCGTAGATGCCCTTGGAGTAGAGCATGCAGGTGATGAGCATGAAGAAGGGAATGATCGCCACATAGCTTTCGCGGTTTGCAATAAAGGCAGAAATTGCGACAAGGCTGGACAGGGAAACCAAGGCGGGGAGGCGCGTGGAACTGCTCCTTTCCAGGCGGGCGAGTATGCTTTTTATGGGATGATGTACAAACATACCGACGGAGAGGCCTGCGGCGGCACGAAGCAGAGGCACATAGATGAAATGATATATCACGCCGAATTCATTGGGCGTGCCGGAGTTATAGACATTGGACAGATAGGTAAAGACACACAGTGCAAGAACGGGGCAAATCACGTTCAGAGTACAACTTCGGTTCCACTCCAGGAGAGAAAAGAAGATGTGGCTTGCAACGATCAGCGTACAGAGCTGCCACAGGGGATAGTTGATGCCGCCGTCAACGATGCCTACGTTTTGCAGCAGCAGGATTTCCGGAAGGCGGAGAAACAGGCGCTCAAAGAAACGAATGGGGTTGAGAAGAAACTCCGTATTGGCAAGCAGGAAAGAAACCAGGAAGGCAAATATATAGTAGGGATAGATTCGCCGGATGCGGCTGAAGCTGAACTGCCATGCGCCACTGTATTTGCCGGAGTCAAAGCTTGAAACCAGGAAGTATCCGGAAAGGGCAAAGAAAAGCATTACGACCAGGCTGCCGCTGAGGATGGAGGATGAAAAATGGCCCAATGCGATGGAAATTGCAAAAAAGAACTTTACAAGTTCGATGCTCAGATTGCGTTTCAAGTGGTCACACCCCTTTGTGATTATGGATAAAAGTATAGCATAATGGGTATTCAAACTCAAGCTTCAGAAAAATGGGCATAACAAAAGCCACCCGGTGGTACGGGTGGCTTTTGCAGGGCTTACTTGAAATACTTGTCCAGCAATCCTTTGAGGGCTTTGCCATGGCGGGCTTCATCCTTCGCCATTTCCATTACGGTATCGGCGACGGCGTCTAGACCCAGCTTGCGGGCTGCTTCTGCGAGGGCAACCTTGCCGGAGGTAGCGCCGTTTTCGGCTTCTACGCGCATGGCGAGATTCTTTTCCGTGGAATCGGTGACCACTTCGCCCAGAAGTTCAGCAAACTTGGCGGCGTGTTCGGCTTCTTCCCATGCGGCCTTCTCCCAGTACTGGCCAACCATGGGCAGACCTTCCCGGTGGGCCACGCGGGCCATGGCCAGGTACATGCCGACCTCGGTGCATTCGCCGGTGAAGTTGGCATGCAGGCCTTCCATGACCTCTTCAGGCGCGCCCTGGGCGACGCTCAGGATATGCTCGGCTGCCCAGCTCATTTCGCCGGACTGTTCAACAAACTTTTCCGCAGGAACCTTGCACTGGGGGCAGAATTCGGGAGCCCGATCACCTTCATGCACGTAGCCGCAGACGCTGCATACAAACTTCTTCTTTGCCGGTGCAGCAGGTGTGGGATTCAGGGGCTGGAAATCCTCCTTCTTGTGCTTGCACAGGGGACAGATGAAATCATCCGGGATTTCATCACCTTCGTACACATAGCCGCAGACGCTGCAAACCCAGCCCTTCTTGGCAGCCTGAACAGGCTTGGGCTTGATGTCGCTCTGGTAGTAGCCGTAGGTGCAGCTGGGCGTGGAAGCAAGAACTTCGCAGTCCTTCAACTCGCCAATGAAATAGGTATGGCTACCCAGATCGATCTTGTCCACTACCTTGCAGCTGAACCATGCGTTTGCATATTTGTTCAGGCGAAGCAGGCCATTCTCCGTGCGCTGCGCATCGGCGAAGCCTTCAAATTTGTCCACAGTGCGGCCGGGTTGCATGCCGAAGCGCTTGAACAGATCGAAGGGAGCGTCAGTGGCGATGGCGGATACATTGAACTCGCCGGTGGCGAGGATCATGTCGTGGGTCAGGTTTTTCTGGATGACGGCGATGCCGATGCGGGTGGGATCGTTGGCAATCTGCGCTGCGGTGTTGATGATGCAGGCATTATCCCGGCCGTCCTGGCGGGCAGAAAGGAAGAACAGGCCGTAAGTAATATTATAGAGGGCTTTCGGATTCATGGTGGACCTCCTCCAAAAACATGGCAAAAGAGGCGGATTTGTATCCGCCTCGGATTTATTGGTTGATCTTACTTGCCGAAGTAACGCTTGAGCAGACCTGCCAGAGCCTTGCCGTGACGGGCTTCGTCGCGTGCCATTTCATGCACGGTGTCGTGGATGGCGTCCAGGTTCAGCTGCTTTGCCATCTTGGCCAGCTCAGTCTTGCCTGCGGTTGCGCCGTTCTCAGCTTCTACGCGCATGGCCAGGTTCTTCTCGGTGCTGTCGGTGACGACTTCGCCCAGCAGCTCTGCAAACTTGGCTGCGTGCTCTGCCTCTTCCCATGCGGCCTTTTCCCAGTACAGGCCGATTTCCGGATAGCCTTCGCGATGGGCTACGCGGGCCATGGCCAGGTACATGCCGACCTCGGTGCACTCGCCGGTGAAGTTGGCGCGCAGGCCTTCCATGATCTCTTCGGGTGCGCCCTGTGCTACGCCGACTACATGCTCGGCTGCCCAGCCCATTTCTTCCTTCTGCTCAACGAACTTGCTGGCGGGAACCTTGCACTGGGGGCAGAACTCGGGAGCCTGGTCGCCTTCATGTACATAACCGCAAACGCTGCATACGAACTTCTTCATTATCTTATTCCTCCTGAAATCTTCTCTTTTTTGTTTTTTTCTCTCTCTGTTGTGTCGGCCGCTTGCTCAGCTGCCTTACGTTTATTATATAACACATCCCCTTACTTTTGAATCACATAAAATCACTTTTTTAAAAAAGTTTTTTGAAATGAAAAAAGCCCCTGTCAGGGCAGGGGCGGAGCAAATTTGGTTGTCAGAAGACGGTAATCCACATAGGTACGAAACAGGCGCGCAGCCTCCTGCCAGTCCGGATACCCATCCAGGTGCTTCACCTGGTCAAAGCGCGTGCGGGGAAGTTTGAGCATAACCCGCCGGGCACCGTGGCTGATGAAGGGCGCGGGGGAGGGGCAGTGCAAGCATACACAGCCGCCGCGATCCGCATCAAAGCGGGCGTCGCCGTCGATGGGCCGGCCGCACTTCTGGCAGGTATCCACGCGGGGCGCATAGCCCAGCTGGGCCATCAGGTGCATCTCAAAAGCCATGGTGAGCATCTCCGGCGGAAGATCGGAGTAATTGAGGTGCGCCAGTGCACGCAGGGTGATCAGGAAGAGATCTTCCATGGGCACATCCGGCATTACGCAGCCATCCAGCAGCTTCAGCCAGTATACGCCGTGCTGCAGCCGGTCATAATCGGTGCGCAGTTCATAGAAGCTCTCCGAAATCTGGCACTGCTCCATGGTGAAGCGTTCACCCTTCTGGTAGAGCTGAAACTCTCCGCTGACGAAGGGCTCGCAGGCATTGAGCAGCGGCGACTTCGGCTTTTTACAGCCGCGGGCGATGCAGTCCAGCCGCCCCATGGTGGGGGAGAACAGGGTCACCATGCGGTCATAATCGGAATAGTCCGCGCGGCGAATTACCAGCGCGGACGTGGAAACAAGGGGCATGCTGTTTTAGTCCTCGTAGCCCAGGGTGCGCAGGTCGCCTGCACGGTTGCGCCAGTCGAGGCGTACCTTTACCCAGAGCTTGAGCATCACCTTTGTGCCCAGCAGGCGCTCAATGTCTACGCGGGCCTCGCGGCCGATCTTGCCCAGCATGGAGCCCTGCTTGCCGATGATAATGGACTTGTGGGAATCGCGCTCGCAGTAGACAGTGGCATGAATCTCGGTGAGGTTGTCGCTCATCTTCTTGATCTGCATCATTTCGACGCCGATGCCGTGGGGAATCTCGTCGCGCAGGTTGT
>JAGBAU010000178.1 GCA_017938785.1 Clostridia bacterium | reverse complement strand
TGGCTGACAAGATGAGCCACATCTCCACCGGCGGCGGCGCATCTCTCGAGTTCCTCGAAGGCAAGGCTCTTCCGGGCGTTGTATGCCTGAACGACCGCATCGTTCCCGAGCGCACCCCCATCATCGCCGGCAACTGGAAGATGAACAAGACCCCCGCCGAGGCAGCCGCTCTGGTGACCGACCTGATCCCCCTGGTAAAGAACGCCAAGTGTGACGTGGTCGTCTGCACCCCCGCAGCCTGCTTCTCTGCAGTAAAGCCCATCATCGACGGCACCAACATCAAGCTGGGCGCCCAGAACGTCCACTTCAAGGAGTCCGGCGCTTATACCGGCGAGCTGAGTGCTGATATGCTCAAGGCCTGCGGCTGCGAGTACGTCATCATCGGCCACTCCGAGCGTCGCCAGTACTTCGGCGAGACCGACAAGACCGTCAACCTGCGCACCGTTGCAGCCGTTAAGGCCGGCCTGAAGGCCATCGTATGCGTTGGTGAGCTCAAGGACGAGCGCGAAGCCGGCTACACCGACATGATCGTTACCTATCAGACCCAGATGGCCCTGCACGGCCTGGGTGGCGCTGAGCTGGACAACGTCGTGATCGCTTACGAACCCGTTTGGGCAATCGGCACGGGACTTACCGCCACCGACGAAGAAGCCAACCGCACCATCGGCGTTATCCGCAAGGCCATCGCAGCCAAGTTCGGCCGCAATGTTGCTGAGAAGATGCGCATCCAGTACGGCGGAAGCATGAACGGCGGCAACGTAAAGGGCCTGATGGCTCAGCCCGAAATCGACGGCGGCCTGATCGGCGGCGCTTCCCTCGATGCTGCTAAGTTCGCTCAGGTGGTGAACTACTAATGGCTACCACTGCTCTTCTGATTCTTGATGGTTTTGGTATCGGTTCTTCCGATACCAATTCCAATGCAATTCTCGCTCAGGGCACTCCGAACATCGACGCCCTGAAGGAGAAGTATTCCGTAACCTCCATCGGCGCTTCCGGCCTGGACGTAGGTCTTCCGGACGGCCAGATGGGCAACTCCGAAGTTGGCCACACCAACATCGGCGCAGGCCGCGTTGTTTATCAGATGCTGGTAAAGATCACCAAGGACATCCAGGACGGCGTTTTCTTTGAGAACAAGGCCCTGCTGGGCGCCATGGAAAACTGCAAGGCTAACAATTCTGCCCTGCACCTGATCGGCCTGGTCTCCCCCGGCGGCGTACATTCCCACACCGAGCATCTCTATGGCCTGATTGAAATGGCCAAGAAGAACGGCATCGACAAGGTTTATGTGCATGCACTGCTGGACGGCCGCGATGTTCCTCCGGCTTCCGGTTGGGAATATGTTCAGGATCTCGTCGCAAAGATGAACGAGATCGGCGTTGGCAAGGTTGCCACCGTTATGGGCCGCCTGTACGCCATGGACCGCGACTTCGCATGGGAGCGCGTTGAAAAGGCCTATGCCGCTATGGTTTATGGCGAAGGCATCAAGGCTGATGACCCGGTTAAGGCCATCAAGGATTCCTACGAAGTGATCGACGAAACCGGCAAGCACCTGACCGACGAATTCATGCTGCCCACCGTCATCGACGAAAACGGCATGATCAAGGCCAACGATTCCGTCGTATTCTTCAACTTCCGCCCCGACCGTGCCCGTGAAATCACCCGCACCTTCGTGGACGAAGCTTTCACCGGCTTCGAGCGCAAGAACGGTTTCTTCCCGCTGCACTACGTCTGCATGACGCAGTACGATGCAACCATGCCGAACGTGACCATCGCCTATCCTCCGGAGGCGCTGACCATGACCATGGGCGAAACCCTGTCCAAGCTCGGCAAGACCCAGCTGCGCATCGCCGAAACCCAGAAGTATGCTCACGTCACCTTCTTCTTCAACGGCGGCGAAGAGCGCGTCTTCCCCGGCGAGGACCGCATCCTGGTTCCCTCTCCCTCCGCAGAAGAGGTTCCCACCTTCGACCTTAAGCCCGAAATGAGCGCTTACGAGGTAACCGAGGCGGTTCTCCCCTGCATCAACGAGGATAAGTATGACGTCATCATCCTGAACTATGCAAACTGCGACATGGTTGGCCACACCGGCGTCATGGAAGCAGCTAAGAAGGCAGTTAAGGCTGTCGACGAATGCGTAGGCAAGGTTGTTGAAGCCATCATCGCCAAGGGCGGCAAGTGCATCATCACCGCCGACCACGGCAACGCAGATCAGATGATCGATCCCGTCAGCGGCGGCGCATTCACCGCCCACACCACCAATCCGGTGCCTGTAATCGTGATCGATCCCGCAAAGCCCAAGCAGGCTCTGAAGGACGGCGGCAAGCTGTGCGACCTCTGCCCCACCATTCTGGATATGATGGGCCTGGAGCAGCCCGCAGAAATGACCGGCGAATCCTTGATCGTGCATTAAAAGCATTTTTAAAGGACGTTCCGAATGGAACGCCCTTTTTTCTTTTATGCTTCCCACAATACCGTCTCTCCGCCACGATCGTCCACATAGACAATTCTATTGATACGACCCATCTCCAGCCAGGTACTTATCTGCTGGGCTTCGTCTTCCACGGCATTGTTCAGCAAGGTGGTCTTGATTTCCTTTATGTAGACCGTATCGGAATCTCCATTCATGCCGGCCGCAGGGACGATTTCCTTAATATGATACTTGCTGTTCCATTGAACAATGCAAACATATTCAACTTCGTCAATCAAATTCTCAGGCATACAGATTTCTGCATTGGGCATAGCAGGAATCTGTATGTTCAGAAACCCGGCCTGATCGTCCTCGCTCTTTGTAATTTCCACGGAACCATCGCCAGCTGCAAATTTTCCGACACTCAGTTCGCTGACATGGTAGACATTTGCTGTGACCTGTACATCCGAAGGTTCCAGGTTCTTCAAAGGCACATTGAACAGCAACTCAAGACAAAGCACGATTCCGAGCACTGCCGCCACGCTTCCGGCAACCGCAATCCGGGTACGCTTTCCCATCCTGTGCTTCAGCATCCGAAGTCCATCCGCCAGCTTTACGTCCTTTTCCATTCTTCCTGTTCCGGCTTCACCCTTGCGCATGGCTTCATACTGTTTTTTGCATTCTGCACATGCATCCAGATGGGTCTCCACCAGACGCGCACTTTCTTTGCTGCAAATCCCGTCCACATACAGCGGCAGCAAGTCTCGAATCAATTCACAACCGATCTTCATTTTATTTCCTCCCTGATCTTCAATTTCGCCCTGTAGTAGGTCACCCGGGCCCAGTTTTCGCTTTTTTCAAACAATCCCGCAATCTGCTCAAAGCTCAGCTCGCCGAAGGTTTTCAACCAAAAAACCTCTTTATAGGGCTCCTTTAGTCCATGCAGAATGCGATGCAAATCATAAGCCTGCTCGGTTTTCAGCAGTTTTTCTTCCGGATACACGGTTGGATGCGTTTCATCACCGGAATACTTGCGCTGTGTGCGCATTCGCTTCAAATGGCTGAAATAGCAGTTTCTTGCGATTTCGCAAAGCCATGTGCTGATTTCGCAATTTCCTTTGAATTTTTCGATATTCTGGAATGCCCGAAAGAATGCATCCTGAGTGATCTCCTCCGCCATGCCCGGCTCCCTGCAAAGGGTCAACACATATTTGTACACGCGAAGGTACGCTCCAAGGATTATAAGTACGGCAAAATTATACTGACCCTCTACCGTAAAAGATAAGGATAATTTGGATATAATATGAAAACAGCAGTTTATCCCGGCAGCTTTGACCCGATCACCAGCGGACATTTGAATATTATCCGCCGTGCCGCCAACATTTTCGACAGGCTGATTGTTTGCGTCATGGTGAACGCGGGGAAGAACCCCATGTTTACCCTGGAAGAGCGGGAGGCGCTGATTCGCCGGGTCACAACGGATTTACCCAATGTTGAGGTTGACTGCTCCAATGAGCTGCTGGCGGATTATGCCCGCAGGCGGGGGAGCTGCGTCATTGTGAAAGGACTGCGGGCCGGTTCGGA
>JAGBAU010000177.1 GCA_017938785.1 Clostridia bacterium | reverse complement strand
CCAGAACCAGGTCATGGTTGTCGGCGGTGCCGCCTGCGAACTGTTCCTCGCCCAGGAAGCCTGCGTAGTTGATGTTCACCTGGTCGTCCAGCTTGGCTGCACGGTCGGAAACCTCAACCCAACGGGAAGCGCGGTCGCGTGCGCGCTCAACGTCTGCCATAACGTCGTCTTCGGTAACTTCGTCAACGGTCTTGACGATGCCCAGGTTCTTGTAAGCGCCCAGTTCAACGTCGGGACGAACGAATACTTCAACGGTGAACTTCAGTTCCTTGCCGCGGCCGATTTCCTGAACATCCAGGTCAGGGCGGTCAACGACTTCAACGTTGTGCTCCTTCAGAGCTGCCTGATAGATTTCGGGGAAGATAGCATCGAATGCATCCTCATAGAAAACGCCTTCGCCGTAATGGGCTTCGATCACCTTCATGGGAGCCTTGCCCTTGCGGAAGCCGGGAATATTGATCTTCTTGACCATCTTCTGATAGGCCTTCTTGATGCCCTCTTCGAACTTTTCGGGTTCTACAACAAAAGTGAGCTTGACCTTATTGGAAGACAGCTTTTCGAAAGTGGTGGTCATGGAATTATTCCTCCTAAAGTTTCAATGGACATATTCAAACGTATTGAAGTTTAGCACAAGTTTCCTTATTTTACATCAACGCTGTGTAAAATGCATAGGGAAGACTAAGTTAAAAATAGAAGTAACTGCGAAAATATATTGACACGGGGGTGGGAAACTGCTATAATCAATTCTGGCTTTGAAAGGCTCTGTGCCATAGACAGCGAGTGCAGCAATGCGTAAGATCAAATGGTCGCTCGCCGAGGCGCAATGGATACGGTCAATTTACACCGCCCTTGCGTCTTGCGCAAGGGTTTTTCTCTGCCCGATATTCGGGACGAGAAGTGAGGTGTTTTAATAATGTCCAACGTAAAGATTCTTGAATCCAAGAAGACGATCGTCGCCAACATCAAGGAAAAGTTTGAGAAGGCTCAGACCGTAGTTCTGGTTGACTACCGTGGTCTCACCGTAGCAGAAGATACCGAACTGCGCAACCAGCTCCGTCAGGCAGGCGTTGAATACTGTGTTCTGAAGAACACCATGATCAACCTGGCCACCAAGGAAATGGGTTTCGCTGATCTGGCAGCACATCTGGAGGGTCCGACGGCTGTTGCTTTCGGCTACGAAGATATGATCGCCCCCGCCAAGATCCTGAGCGATTTCTCTAAGGCCAAGAAGAAGATGACCATCAAGTGCGGCATCTGCGACGGCGCTTACCTCGATCAGGCTGGCGTAGCAGCTCTGGCAAACCTGCCGAGCAAGGAAGTCCTCATCGCAAAGATCATGGGCAGCATGATGAGCTCTGTGTCCAAGTTCGTGTACTGCGTGGAGGCCCTGCGCAAGAAGCAGGCTGGCGAAGAATAATTCTCGCCGCTTAACCAATCACATTTAGAATTTAACTAATAATGGAGGATATAACCATGACTCATGCAGAAATCATCGCCGCTATCGAAGGCATGACTATTCTTGAACTGGCTGACCTGGTCAAGGAAATGGAAGAAAAGTTCGGCGTATCCGCAGCAGCTCCCGTTGTTGCTGGTGGCGCAGTTGCTGGCGCAGCCGCAGAAGCAGCTGAAGAAAAGACCGAGTTCGACGTAGTCCTGAAGGACGCTGGCGCCAAGAAGCTGAACGTCATCAAGATCGTTCGCGAAGTAAAGCCCGGCCTGGGCCTGAAGGAAGCCAAGGAACTGGTTGACGGTGCTCCCTCCGTTCTGGCAGAAGGCATCGCCAAGGAAGCAGCCGAGGAAATGAAGAAGAAGTTCGAAGAAGCCGGCGCTACCATCGAAATCAAGTAATTTCAGATTTACGAAATCGGAGGTTGCGGCTCGCGTGTCGCAGCCTCCTTTTCAAATCGATGTCCGCAGGACCATGGCGGCATTCGATATTCATCATAAAACAGTGTCTTTCTTTTGTAAAATTTACTATAGAAAGCCTCAAATGCTTGCAATTTAAGGGAAGCTATTTTATAATCTAATAGTCTGCCCCGGTTGTGGGCTGCTGTTTTAGTGGAAAAATGACGGCGGCCGCGATACCCGTGGAAGCCGTATCAAAACATATGGGAGGTGTCTGACAAATGGCATCGGATAAGCGCATTAAGGTTACGATGGCATGCACCGAGTGCAAGCAGCGTAATTACAATACCATGAAGAACAAGAAGAACGACCCCGATCGTCTTGAAATGCACAAGTACTGCCGCTTCTGCAAGAAGCACACCAGCCATAAGGAGACCAAGTAAGGTTTTCTTCGACTAAGACAAGGATGTGAAATCATGGCAAACGCAGTAGAGAAGAAGGATAAGCCCGGCTTCATCAAGCGTGTTGGCAATTTCTTCAAGCGCATCGGTCGCTTCTTCAAGAACATGTTCCATGAGCTGAAGAAGGTTTCCTGGCCCGGCAAGAAGGAAGTCCTGAACTATTCTATCGTCGTATTCGCTTTCATGGTGATCATGGGCGTCATCATCGGCCTGATTGACTTCGGTTCCGGTGCTCTGATCGATCTGATCGTCAACTTCTAATTTTCGAGGATTCGAATATGTCGAATATGGCAGAGAATTCTGAAATCAAATGGTATGTCGTGCATACCTACTCCGGATATGAAAACAAGGTGAAGGTCAACCTGGAAAAGTCCGTTGAGAACAACGGCCTGCAGGACAAGATCGTCGAAGTTTGCATTCCGGTGGAAGAAGCCGTAGAAATCAAGAATAACAAGCGTCGCGTAGTGCAGCACAAGCTGCTGCCGGGTTACGTTCTGGTCAAGATGCTCATGAACGAAGAAACCTGGTACATCGTAAGAAATACCCGCGGCGTCACCGGATTTGTGGGGGCCGGCAACAAGGCAACGCCCCTGTCCGAAACGGATTTCGCCTCCGTGTTTGATTCCGTCCCGCAGACGAGAATCGACATCCAGGTGGGCGATAACGTCCGCATTCTCACCGGCCTGTTTGAGAACTTCTCCGGTAAGGTTACCGAGATCGATCTGGAAAACCAGAAGATCAAGGTGGTCGTACCCATGCTCAAGCGTGAGACCGATGTAGAACTCGCGTATGACGAAGTAGTTCGCGAGGACTAATCCGGAACCTATGCCCAACGCCCGCACCGCTCGGGTTTCAGGGAGTGGGAGGAACACCGAGATTGTTCCGCAATAACCACATCAAATAGAGGAGGATACCCAGTATGGCAAAGAAAGTTACTGCGCTTATTAAGCTGCAGGTTCCCGCTGCCAAAGCAACGCCCGCACCGCCGATCGGCCCCGCACTTGGCCAGCACGGCGTGAACATCCCCGGATTCTGCAAGGAATTCAATGACCGTACCGCAAAGTCTGCAGGCCTGATCATCCCGGTAGTTATCACCGTTTATCAGGACCGTTCTTTCACCTTCATCACCAAGACCCCCCCGGCAGCTGTTCTGATCAAGAAGGCTTGCGGCCTCGAAACCGCTTCCGGCCGTCCCAACAAGGACAAGGTTGCCAACATCACCAAGGCTCAGGTTAAGGAAATCGCCGAGCTGAAGATGAAGGACCTGAACGCTGCTTCTATCGAAGCTGCAATGAGCATGATCGCCGGTACCGCACGCTCCATGGGCGTCGTCGTCGTCGACTAACTTATTGGATCGAGAAAGTGGGAGGGCTCAAATGCCCGTTTGACCACGAGGAGGATGTATAATGAATAAGGGTAAGAAATATTCCGATAGCCTCAAGCTGATCGACCGCACCAAGCAGTATGATCCCGAAGAGGCAATCGCTCTGGTGAAGCAGACCGCCAAGGCTAAGTTCGACGAGACCATCGAAATCTCCGTTCGCCTGGGCGTTGACCCCCGTCACGCAGACCAGCAGGTTCGCGGCGCTGTCGTACTGCCCAACGGCACCGGCAAGACCGTTCGCGTTCTGGCTTTCGTGAAGGAAAACCGCATTGAAGAAGCTAAGGCTGCTGGCGCAGACCTGATCGCTGATGACGAGATCATCAAGAAGATCCAGGGCGGCTGGTTCGAGTTCGACGCTTGCGTTGCAACTCCCGACATGATGGGCGTTGTTGGCCGTCTGGGCCGCGTCCTGGGCCCCAAGGGCCTCATGCCCAACCCGAAGTCCGGTTCCGTGTCTCCTGACATCAATCGTATGATCAGCGACATCAAGGCTGGTAAGGTTGAGTATCGCGTCGACAAGACCGCTATCATCCACTGCCCCGTTGGCAAGGCTTCCTTCGAAGCTGAGAAGCTCACCGAGAACCTGCGCACCCTGATGGAGGCCATCATCAAGGCCAAGCCGGCAGCTGCAAAGGGCGCTTACATTAAGTCCGCAGTTCTGTCTTCCACCATGGGCCCTGGTATCAAGCTCAATTCCCTGAAGTTCTGATCTTTATAATAGATTTGCTAAGGGAAGCGCTCCGATTCAATCGAATCGGAGCGCTTTTTATGTTTGATTATCTGCATTTAAACTGTGCTGCATTGACAATTTGATATGCGGGTGCTAGTATACATGCGATTGGAGGTGATATTATGCATACTGGAAGGAAACAGATTCATGGAATTGTACAGGGAGCACTATTTGCTGCGCTGCTGTGCATCCTGTCACCCATCGCCATCCCGGTGGGACCGGTGCCGGTGACGCTGAGCATATTCGTCGTATTGCTGGCAAGCCTGGTTTTGGAATGGAAGCCGGCGGTTTCCGCAGTGCTGGTGTACATTCTGATCGGATTGATCGGCCTGCCGGTGTTTTCGGGCGGCGGAAGCGGATTCGGCGTGCTTGTCGGACCTACGGGCGGCTATCTATGGGCCTACCTGCCGATGGCGGCGCTGGTATCCAGGTTCGGCAGAAGGGAAGGCTGGGTGATTCCGGTACTGTACTCTGTGGCGTCGCTCATGCTGTGTTATCTGCTCGGCACCTGGCAGTTTACCATGGTGATGAACTGCGGTTGGAAGGAAGCGGTTTCCCTGTGCGTTTTGCCCTTTATCGCATTTGACATGATCAAGGTGGGCCTTGCGGTTTTGTTGGGGACCCAGATCCGACGCCGTCTGCAAAAGGCGGAACTCCTGTAATAAAAAAAACGGCCCGATGTATTTACATCGGGCCGATATTCTTGTATCAATCGCGGGACAGGATGGTCTTTTCGGTCTCCGCATCGAAGAAATGCATGCGGTTGACGTCGAAGCCAACGGTGATGTTGTCGCCGCTGCGGGAATTGGTGCGGGGATCGACACGGGCGACGAAGTTGCCTTCGCGGCCGTCTGCGGACAGGTACAGATAGGTTTCAGAACCCATCAGCTCAGTCATTTCCACCTTAACCTCAATGCAGGCTTCCGGATAGGCTGCGATGAAGGCGGGTTCGTCGTGGATGTTTTCAGGACGGATGCCCATGTAGACTTCCTTGCCGATGTAGTCGCCGGTCATGCGCTGGATCTTGCCTGCGGGTACCAGAATGGCATTGCTGCCGAATACGGCGTAGATATCACTGCCGCGCTTCTCCAGCTTGACCTTGAATACGTTCATCTGGGGCGTGCCGATGAAGCAGCCCACGAACAGGTTGGCCGGATAGTCGTACAGGTTCTGGGGGGTGTCCTGCTGCTGCATGAAGCCGTCCTTCATAACGACGATGCGGCTGCCCATGGTCATGGCCTCGGTCTGGTCATGGGTAACATAGATGAAGGTGGTCTGCAGCTTCTGGTGGAGCTTCGTGATTTCGCTGCGGGTCTGAACGCGCAGCTTGGCGTCCAGGTTGGACAGCGGTTCGTCCATCAGGAAGACCTTGGGTTCACGCACGATGGCGCGGCCCAGGGCGACGCGCTGGCGCTGGCCGCCGGACAGGGCGGCAGGCTTGCGGTTGAGCAGGGCTTCGATGCCCAGAATCTTGGCCGCTTCCTTGACGCGCTTGTCGATTTCGTCCTTGGGCATCTTGCGAAGCTTCAGGCCGAAAGCCACGTTGTTGTAAACGGTCATATGGGGATAGAGCGCATAGCTCTGGAAGACCATGGCGATGTCACGATCTTTCGGGGGAACGTTGTTGACCAGTTTGTCATCAATGTACAGCTCGCCCTTTGAGATTTCCTCCAGACCCGCAACCATGCGCAGGGTGGTGGACTTGCCGCAGCCGGACGGGCCGACCAGAACGATGAATTCCTTGTCTTCGATTTCCAGGTTGAAATCGTTTACGGCGACCACATCGCCGGGATAGATCTTATAAATGTTGCGAAGAGATAAGCTTGCCATTCACATTGCCCCCTAGATTAGAATCCTTATTGATATTATAACAAAAAATAAACCTTTTGGATATGGCGCGAATCTACAAAAAAATGTTCGGGTTTTTGATGCATTGCATCAGACTGCCCAAACCCCACTGGCATTCTGCTCAAAGAGTTGTTCAGGCTGATAAAGTGCTGCTACAGAGCATTTTGACCCAATTTAGACCAGCGTGGGTTTTTTTAAATTATGGGCCAAAAAGATTTGGAGTTTGCGCCGATTTGTATTATAATAAAAGTGGTATGGCATCAATTTGCGGAGGTGGGCAGCTTGCTTCAGCTACAGGCTTTTCTCAACCAGATTGGGAATCTGTTTTCCAACCTGTTTGTGCATCCGGACTGGCGAAATCTTTTGGACGTCGCCATCCTTTCTGTGCTGATTTATAACCTGATCAAACTGGTGAGCCACACCCGCGCCAATTCCCTCTTTAAGGGTATTATCTTTATTCTGGCCCTGTCGCTGGTTTCGGATGCATTGGAGATCAATGCGCTGAACTGGGTGCTGCAGCAGTTCCTGTCCGTGGGAATCCTGGTCATTGCCATCGTATTCCAGCCGGAGCTGCGCCGCGTGCTGGAACAGCTGGGCCGTTCCAAGATTGCCAGGCAGATCTTTGGTTCCAGTAAACGTCCCCGCAATACGCAGATGGAACTTCATGTCTCAGAAATCGTCAAAGCATTGAACGATATGTCCCGCAAGAAGATCGGCGCACTGATCGTCATCGAGCGTTCCACCAAGCTGGGCGATGTGATCGACACCGGCACCGTGGTGGATGCGGAGATTTCCTCCCAGCTGATCGAGAACATCTTCGAACCCAATACGCCCCTGCATGACGGCGCCATGATCATTCGTGAGGAGCGCATTGCGGCTGCGGCCTGCATCCTGCCCCTTACGGACGATTATTCCATCTCCCGCGAGCTGGGCACTCGTCACCGCGCGGCCATCGGCATTACGGAATCCACCGACGCAGTGACGCTCATCGTATCCGAGGAGACGGGCATCATTTCCATGACCCGAGAAGGCAAGCTGACCCGCTACCTGGATACCAAGTCCCTGAACATTTTGCTCACCGAGCTCTTCACGCCGGATCGCGCCCTCTCTTCCTGGACGCACCAGCCGAGCAGAAAGGAGCGCAAGGATGAAGATTAAGCTGCCCGCCAATGTGGATGCAAAGCGCATCGGCGGCTGGATTGTCGGCGGCGCGAAGTATTTCTGGAAGGTATTGTCCCGCAGGTTCTGGATGAAGCTGCTTTCCCTGCTGCTGGCTATTTTGCTGTGGAACTATGTGGTATCTTCGGATACCTCCCTGACCCGAACCAAAACCATCACCGGTGTAAACGGCTATATTTCCGGCCAGTCCACGCTGACTACCTACGGCCTTGCGCTGCTCTCCGATCCCGCCGAGCAGCTGGAGGACATCACTGTGCGCATGGAAGTGGCCCAGTCCAACTATAGCCGGGCCTCCGCCGACAACGTGCAGGTGGTGGCGGATCTGTCCAGCGTGCGTCGTTCCGGCACCCAGGAGGTTCCTCTGAAGGCCACATCCAGCTACGGCCGGGTGACGGACATCCTGCCCGAAACCGTGAGCCTCACCTTCGAACCCCTGGACTCCCGTCTCATTCCCGTGAATGTGGGCCTGACGGGTGAAAAGAACGAGGATAACTGGTACAATATCGCCCGAACCAACCCGTCGGCAGTTACCGTCAGCGGTGCGGCCAGCGTGGTGCGCAGCATCTCCCAGGCGCGCGTCTATTCAGACGTGACCGGCGCGGAGGAATCCTATGTCCGCGCGGAGCCCTATGTGCTGCTGGACGGCGACGGCAATGAAATCGCCCAGGACCAGCTCACCAGGTCCGCATCCTCCATCACTGTGACCACGGACGTCTATCCCACCCGGGAAATCCCCATCTCTACGGAGATCGAGGAAGTGGTGCGCGGCCGCGTTGCGGAGGGCTACACTATCTCTGAAATCACCATACAGCCGGAGTTTGTGACCGTGGCTGCGGATGAAAGCCTGCTCAACGGGATCTCTGAGCTGCTGATCGAGCCGGTAAACGTGGAGGGACAGTCCCAGAGCATGTCTGCCCGTGCCCGCGTCTCCAAGCTGACCGACTTCAAGAACATGTCCACCGAGCAGGTGTATGTGAACATCACCATCGTTGAAGAGGACGTGAGCGAGTGGATCAACAATACCGCCCTTACCTTTGTGGGCAAGGCGGAGAATCTGCAGCTGGAGTGGCAGAAGAGCGATATCCAGGTTTATGTTACCGGCCCCAAGAGCGTGATCGAAACGCTCAAGGAGGACGGTATTCCGATCACCGTGAACCTGACGGGCTTCACAGCGGGTGAGTATTCCTGTCCGCTGCGCTTCCCCACGGAGAACTATCCGGAGGTCAGCTTCGAGCCGGAAATCTCCGCCATTGCAGTAAAACTTACCGAAAACCCGGAGGAATAAGCTCCGGTTCCATAGATACAGGAGGAAACCTTACCAATGACGCAGACGGGATATACCAATGCGATCGTCAACGCCATGCTGGGCTGGCTCAAAGGGCTGGCCAGCTGGGTGCTGCGCCTGTTCAATCTGTCGGGCGGTTTTTCGCCGCTGAAATTCCTGGCGGACAACTGGCTTCAGCTGCTCATCTTTTTTCTGATCCTGGGCGTTGTGACCGATGTTTTGGTCTGGCTGATTCGCTGGCGCCCCCATTGGGTGTGGTTCAGGAAGAAGCGCGTGATCATCAACGATAAGAACTTCTTTGCCCAGGAAAAGTATATCGATGATTCCGATGACTGGGATGTGCCTGACCGCAAGGAGAGCGGAAAAACCGCCCGTCCCCGGCGCAACTGGGAGGACAATGATTTCGTGGTGCCCAGCAACGACCGCCGCAGGCGTGAAGCACAGGCCATGCGCCGCAAGGCCTATGTGAAATCCATGCAGATGAATTCCCAGCCCAAGGAAAGCACCGATATTTTCCAGGATGGCCTGTTCAACGTAAATGCAAAACAGAAGTTTTCGGACAAGTATGAAGACGAGGTCTTCAGCGTGTCCGATTTGCCCAAGCCCCAGCGTAGCGCCCAGGTGCGCCGCAGTGGGGCCAGGCCTGCCCAGCGGAGCAGGAATTCCGCCCCGAGAAAGCGCTGATTGATCCAGCGCTTTTCCTGTACAGAGAATAATTGGAAGGGAGAAGGTTCAATGAAGGATTTCACCTACCGTCTGCCCACGCGCTTCGTGTTCGGTCACGGCGCGGAGAAGAAGGCCGGCGAAGAACTTAGGCAGCTGGGCGCTAAGCGCGTGCTGATTCACTACGGCGGAGGTTCCGCTGTGAAGAGCGGCCTCATCGGGCGCATTGCGGCGGATTTGCAGGCCCATGGCATGGAAACCCTGCTGCTGGGCGGCGCACTGCCCAATCCGCGTGATGATAAGGTCTACGAGGGCATTGAACTGGTGCGCAGGGAGAAGATCGATTTTATCCTAGCTGTAGGCGGCGGTTCGGCCATCGATTCCGCCAAGACCATCGCCCATGGCGCGTGCTATGACGGCGATTTCTGGGATTTCTTCTGCGGCAAGGCCAAGGTGGAAAAGACCATGCCCTTCGGCGTGGTGCTCACCATGTCCGCAGCGGGCAGCGAATCCTCCAACAGCTGTGTCATCATGCAGAAGGATACGCTGATCAAACGCGGCCTGTCCACCGAATTCAACCGTCCCCTGATTGCATTCATGAATCCGGAACTGGCCATGACCGTGCCCGTTTACCAGATTGCCAGCGGCGCAACGGACATCCTGGCCCACGTGATGGAGCGCTATTTCACCTGCGAAACCGAGGTGGACCTCACCGACCGCCTGTGCGAAGCCACCATGCAGGCTGTGATCCGTGCGGCGCGCATCGCCGTGAAGGATCCCACCAATTACGACGCCCAGGCCCAGCTCATGTGGGGCAGCACCATTGCACATAACGAGACCGTGGGCGTGGGCCGCCTGGGCGATTTCGGCGCACATCAGCTGGAGCATGAGCTTTCCGCCCTGTACGATGTGGCCCATGGCGCGGGCCTGGCGGTGGTGTTCCCGGCCTGGATGCGTTTCCAGATGAAGAAGCATCCCATGCGCATCGCCCAGTTTGCCAACCGTGTGTACAATGTGCCCATGAACTTCGAAAATCCCGAGGAGACGGCCCTGCGCGGCATTGAGGCCCACGAGAGCTTCCTGCGCGAAATCGGCATGCCCGTGACCATGAAGGAACTGGGCGCGCGCAGCGAGGATATTCCGCTGCTGGCAGCCAAGACCAAGCGCCATAAGCCCGAACTGGACCTGATCGGCAATGCCTGGCCCGTCAATGGCGCAGAGGCAGAGGAAATCTTCAGAATCGCAGACCGATAAGGGTATAAAAATTGGCGGGGCCGGTTTAGTCCGGCTCCGCCTTTTTGAGGACCCAAGAATAGCGAACCGCCGCGAAGCGGGGTTTCGGTATTCTTAGAGAATGGGGGTATTTGCCGGAAACTGAGGGAATTCCGGCGAATGAAAGAAAGGGAATTAGAGGGGTTCCATGATCGGCGGCTCAAGCCGATGGTTGTATTATAGGAAAGAAACATGAATCGGGCATGGACAAACTGTGAACAATCCTTGGAGGAATAAGGAAATTGTGAAGGTCAATCCATCATCTGGGCGATTTCTGCTTCCGTCAGCTCCGGCTGCAGGGCACGGTTGATGCCACCGGCGATTAAAACGGCGCAGTTGCGCACGATGGCGTCGATGTCCCGGGGCGTGACGATCAGGTTGCCCAGATTGGTTTCCAGCAGCTCCCGCTCCATGGAGCCCAAGGCCTCCTCGTGCTTTTCATTTCCTGAGAGCAGGGCGAAGGCATCCCGGGCGAGGGTGGCGGCATAGATGACCGTCGGTACGCCCACGGCGATTACATCCACGCCCAGGATCTCCTTTGTCAGGGGCTTTCTGTGGTTGCCCACGCCGGAACCGGGCTGGATGCCGGTATTGGAAATCTGTATGGTGCAGCCGATGCGGTCAGAATCCCGGGCGGCCAGGGCGTCGATGCAGATTACCGCCCGCGGGCGTATGCTGCGCACGATGCTCTCCACCATCTCCACCGTTTCGATGCCGGTGATGCCCAGCACGCCCGGGGCGACGGCGCACACGCTCTTCATGTGTCCGGCGGCGAAGGGACTGCCCATCACGTGCCGGGTGACGAGGGTCTTGTCGATCACGGCGGGGCCCAGGGAATCCGGCGTCACACCCCGATTGCCCAAGCCCACCACCAGCACCGGCGCGTCGCCGCCGGGGGAGACCATGCGCGCCAGCTCCTCGCCCAGCAGGGTGGCCATGGCGCTGCGCGCGTCCGGGTCGTGCTCGCGCAGCAGGCGGCACTCCAGGGTCAGGTAGCTGCCGCAGGGTTTGTCCAGCTGGCGGGCAGCTTCTTCGGTGCGGATGATCACCTCGCTCAGCTGAATATCGCTCTCCTCCCAGCGGTGGATTTCCACGCCTGGAAAGGAGGATTCCGGGTCAAAATTCTCCATGGCAAGGTCTGTACGGCCTGAAAGCATAAAAACACCTCGTCTTTTTAAAAAATCCTGATTAGTTTACCCAAGTTTTTCATCAAAATGTGTCTTTGCCCTTGCAATTTGCCAGGGCGAGTGATATAATACTAGTTGCAATTTGCGTAGGGAGGTGAACAATTTGCCGAATATTAAGTCTGCTATCAAGCGCGTGAAGGTAACCGAGAAGAAGAACCTGCGCAACCGAATGATCAAGTCTGCCATGAAGACCCAGATCAAGAAGTTCGAAACCGCCGTATCCGCGAACGAAGCCGATGTCAAGCTGCTCAGCGCGACTCAGGGCGCGGTTGACAAGGCTGCCGCAAAGGGCGTTATTCATAAGAACGCTGCGAACCGCAAAAAGGCTCGCATGGCTAAGCGTCTTGCTAAGGCCGCTCAGTAAGGTCACTTCACAGTGCAACGAAGGGAACGCGATCTATTATTGCGTTCCCTTTGTGTATAATTAAATCTTTTCAGGAGGAGCTCCATGGACGATCTGTTTTCCGCCAGCACCCGTACCCTTGCGCCGCTCGCCGATCGTATGCGGCCTAAAACGCTGGATGATTTCATTGGCCAGACCCACATCGTGGGCCGGGGCAAACTCCTGCGCCGCGCCATCGAGGCGGACCGGCTCACCAGCTCCATCTTCTGGGGCCCGCCCGGCTGCGGCAAGACCACCCTGGCTTCCATCATTGCAGAGAGCACCCAGGCGGCATTCGTAAAGCTCAACGCCGTCACCAGCGGCGTGGCCGACGTGCGCGAAGTGCTGCGCGAGGCCCAGGAGCGGCTCAGCCTCTACGGCCAGCCTACCTATCTTTTGCTGGATGAGTGCCACCGCTGGTCCAAGTCCCAGTCGGATTCCATCCTGCCCGCCATTGAGCAGGGCGTGATCCGCTTCATCGGTTCCACCACCGAAAACCCCATGATCGCCATGACCCCGGCCATCGTGAGCCGCTGCAGGCTGTTCCACTTTGAACCCCTCACCGTGGAGGAAGTGAAGTGCGCCGTGCTCAATGCCATCGATGATCCCGTCAACGGCTACGGCGACCAGGAGGTTCAAATCGACGAGGACGCCCTGGACCATATCGCCCAGGTGGCCAACGGAGACGTGCGCTCCGCACTCAATGCGCTGGAGCTGGCCGTGCTCACTACACCCATGGAGGCCGACGGTTCCACCCATGTGACCCTGGCCGTGGCGGAGGAATCCATCCAGAGCCGGGTTTTGCAGATGGATGAATCCATGTTCTATGACATGCTGTCCGCCTTCTGCAAGTCCCTGCGAGGTTCCGACAGCGATGCTGCCCTTGCCTGGTTTGCCCGCATGAACCATGCCGGCGTGGATCCGCGCATCATCGTGCGCCGCGTGATCGCCCATGCAAGCGAGGATGTGGGTCTGGCCAATCCCATGGCCATGCTGCAGGCGGTGGCCGCCATGCAGGCCCTGGAGAGCATCGGTATGCCGGAGGCCAAGCTGTCCATTTCCCAGGCCATCATCGCCGTGTGCGAAAGTCCCAAGTCCAATTCTGTGGTCATGGCCATCGATAAGGCCATGGCGGACGCCGAGCGCGGCGGGTATCAGCCCGTGCCCGTGCATCTTCGGGATACCCACTACAAGGGCGCTTCCCAGCTGGGCTTCGGTGAGGACTATAAATATGCCCACGATTATCCCGGCCACTATGTGCAGCAGCAGTATGCGCCGCTGGAGGCCCGGGATATGCCCTATTATGTGCCGGGCGAGCAGGGATATGAGGTGGAAATCCGCGCCATCAGGGCCATGCGCGGCTTCGAGGATATGCCGGATCCCAACGCATGATGGTTATATCGGAAAAAACATAAAATGTCGAAATATGCGCCAGCCAAATTAACCCAAATGGGTAGATTGCGGCAGGCGCTATTCTTTATAATGTATGTGCTTGAGTAAAATCGGGCCATAATGGATGTATGGAGTGTTTTGGATTTATGGGAGGCGCAGAAAGCAGAAGGCGCGAGCTTGCAAACTTTGAAGTGGCTGCAAAGCCCCGGAAAAAGAGCGGCAGTGCTTCTTCGAAACAGGGTTCGAAGAAGGCTGGCGCTACTTCGCGTACCGCCAATTCCAGAAAAACTGCCTCCGACGGAACGGGCGGCCGTTCCAATGCGTCTAATGGACGTATGAAGAACCAAAGCAGCGCCAGGAAAAGAACTTCCATAGATGATAATCCGTTGGCTCATCGCAATTCCCATGCGCTGGCCATGGAGCAGCCGTCCCGCAGAAGCAGCCGCGATCGTTACGATGAATTTGACCGTTATGACCGTCCGCCCCGCCGTCCTGCCAATGGCAAGAAGCGCCGCAGGAGGAAAAAGAAGGGCGGATTCAGCGGCGTATCCGCATTGCTGCTGGTGGTCATCCTGTGCCTGTGCGGCGTTGGATACTGGCGCGTACAGGAGTATAGGGAACTGAGCCGGATGAAGGAAGTCGTGTCCCGGCAGACCTTCTTTGAGGGCACCATGGTGGACGGCGTCGACCTGTCCCAGATGACCCTCCAGCAGGCTCTGGATTATTTCAACACCCAGGTGGAACCTGCACACCGTCAGGCGACGGTTGTGCTGGACAACGGAACGCAGGTCACCGCCGAACAGCTGGGCTATTCCAGCAATTATGCGGATGTGCTCGCCGGGGCCTGGAGCTCCGGACGCACCGGCTCCCTGGTGGAGCGCTACAACCGTATCCAGGAAACCATGCGCACTTCCAGCATTCATCAGGTCAGCCGCATTCCTTATGATGACCAGCTGGTGCGACAGTACGCGGCTCAGGTTGCCCAGCAGGTGGACCAGCCGGCGAAGAACGCCAGCCTCAAAGCCTTCAATCTGGAAACCTATGCCTTTGAATTTGAACCTGAACAGGTGGGCTATACCCTCAACCAGGAAGCGCTGGTGGCCTCCATTGAAAACGCCCTTTCCAGCGGCGGCGGCAACATCAGCATGGTGATTGCCACGGTGGAGCCCGAGGTGACCCAGGCAAATGTATCCTCCCAGTACGGCATGATCAGCTATGCGGTTACCAATGCGTCCTCTTCCTCCAGCAATCGACTGAGCAACATCAGGCAGTCCCTGAGCGCCATCAACGGCATGTGGCTGGACCCGGGCGAGAGCTTCTCCTTCAACGAGGTTGTGGGCCAGCGCACCGCGGAGCGCGGCTATAAGATGGCTGCGGCCTATGCCTCCGGTAAGGTGGTCGAGGAACTGGGCGGCGGCATCTGCCAGGTATCCACCACGCTGTTCAATGCCGTGGTAAAGGCAAACCTGAAGATCGACGAGCGCCATCCCCATTCCATGACCGTAAGCTATGTGGACCTGGGCAAGGATGCGGCGGTGGACTGGGGCAACAAGGACCTGAAGTTCACCAACAATTCCGATGACCGCATCTATATCTGCTGCTACCTGACCAATGATAAGCGGGTGCGCTTCGGCATCTTCGGAAAGCTTCTGCCCAATGGCATGAGCATCACCGTGGAGGGCGTGAAGACCGGCACCGTGGATTATAAAACGGAATACCAGATGAGCTTCTTCATGGCTTCCGGCCAGAAGAAGGTCATTCAAAAGGGCAAGAAGGGCTATAAGGCCACCGCCTACAAGATCTGGTGGGATGCAAACGGAAATGAGCTCAAACGCGAAGAACTGTGCAAGAGCACCTATCAGTCCACGCCCGAAATCATTGAATACGGCCCGTAAGACGCGGGATTGAACTTTCAAACCGAGTATGGTATACTCACAACAGAAGAGGTGAAGAACAATGGCAAAGCTCTATACCCGCGAGGAAGTGCGCCGCCGCAGAATGAAATATCAGATTTTCGCCGGGATGTTTGACTTCCTGGCGCTGGTGGCAGGCATTCTGGTCATCGTCGGCTGCCTGATTCTGATCACCTCGCTGGTCAACTGGCTGGAGGCGGACGTGCCCGTCACCTTCCGCAAGATCATTGAAACGGCCATGAAGGCCATCGTTATCCCGGAATAGTTATGTGCTTTAGCGGCGGAGGAGCATGCTCCTCCGCCTGTACTTTAGATCAAAGAGGGTGCATGAAATGAGAGTTTCCTGGCCGCAGCTGCTGGATGAAGTGTACGCCTGTGAGAAGTGCCGCCTGTGCGCAACCCGTACCAACGTGGTGCCCGGCGAGGGCGACGCCCGGGCAGACCTCATGTTTATCGGCGAAGGTCCCGGCAGGGACGAGGATTTGCAGGGCCGTCCCTTTGTGGGTCGCAGCGGCGAACTGCTCACCCGCATGATCCGCGCCATTGGTCTTGAGCGCGAGCAGGTGTACATCTGCAATGTGGTCAAGTGCCGTCCGCCCCAGAACCGCAATCCCGAACCGGATGAAGCCAACGCCTGCCTCAACTACCTGCGCGCGCAGGTGGCGCTGGTGCGGCCGAAGGTGGTCGTGCTGCTGGGCAAGGTGGCCTGCCGCTACACCCTGCAGCAGGAAATTTCCGTCATGCGCGACCATGGTAAATGGTTCGAGCGCAAAGGCGTATGGTTCATGCCCACCTATCATCCGTCGGCCTTATTGAGAGATCCTTCCAAAAAGCGCGAGGCCTGGGATGATTTTCAGAAGATTCGTGACAAACTAGCAGAAATTGCGGCTCAGGCCGAATCGGCAGGTGAATGAGAGAATTGACTGGTGAAATGGATAAGCTCCGCACGGAGCTGGAAAAACTGATCGCCGAGGTGTACGAGGAGGATCGCAAAATCCTGGTGCACGGCGAGGGAAGGCCCGGTGCGCGGGTGATGCTCATCGGCGAAGCGCCCGGCGAACAGGAAACCCTGCAGCGCCGTCCCTTTGTGGGCAAGGCGGGCAGGAACCTGGATGAATTCCTGGAGCTTGCGGGCATCGACCGAAGCGAGCTCTATGTGTCCAACACAGTGAAGTTCCGCCCGACGAAGATTTCCGCGGCGGGACGCGTGGTGAACCGTCCGCCCACCCGGGAGGAAATCAACCTCTTCCTGCCCTGGCTGAAGCGTGAGATGGAACTGGTGCAGCCCGAAGTGGTGGTTACCCTGGGAAACGTGCCGCTCAAGGCGCTGATGGGCTCGAAGGTGATTATCGGCGATGTGCACGGCGCTTTTCAGGATGTGGAGGGCATGCGCCTGTACCCCATGTACCACCCGGCTTCGCTGATTTATAATCCGTCCCTGAGGGAGACCTACGCCGGGGATATCCGCCGTTTGGCGTCTTGGCTGGAGGCGCATTGAGTTCAGAAATTGGCAAAAGCCAACAAATGCGGATAAAATTGTGAAATAATGAAAATTGCCCCTTGCGCTTCCGGGTTTATTGTGTATAATAACATGGTGAACGCCCGCTGTAAAAGCATGCGGGCTGCACGATTGCGTGCCATATGACAATAGCAATCCTGAAAGGAAGATTTATTCATGAGCCTGATCAAATGCCCTCGTTGTGAGCTGAATTATATGCTCGATACGGACAAGATGTGCTCTGTTTGCCGTCGTGATGTTCGCGGTGAAACCGAACAGTACGAAATGATTGAACTCTGCTCCGAGTGCGGTGAAAACCCGGTGGTTCCGGGCCAGGACCTGTGCTCTTATTGCCTGAAGGAGCTGTCCCAGCGCTCCTCTGATGTTCAGCCGGATGACACCGTTGTGGGCGAGGCTGCCAATATCGGCATCGATTCCGTGAGCAACATGGAAGAAATCGAACTGGATCTCGGCGATGATATGGACGATGATCTGGCAGGCGAGGTCTTTGACGAAGAGGACAAGGCCTTCTTTGGCGATGAGGACGATGAGGATGATCTCGACTCCGACGACGGAGATCGCTGATCGTGGCTGTCTGGGCAATCTCAGATTTACATTTGCCGGCGCGCCAGAAGCCCATGGACATCTTCGGGCCCCACTGGCTCAATCATTTTGAACGCATCCGGGAGGATTGGCTCGCACGCGTATGTGCCGGGGATATTGTGCTCCTGCCGGGTGATCTCACCTGGGCCATGCACCTTGAGGAAGCCATGGAGGATCTCGCACGTGTGGGTGAGCTTCCCGGCACAAAGCTTTTGCTGCGCGGCAACCATGATTATTGGTGGAGCTCCATAGGCCGTGTGCGCAGAGCCCTTCCCGAGGGCTGCTATGCCCTGCAGAATGACAGCATACTCCTGGACGGTGTGCTCTTTGCCGGTTCCCGCGGCTGGCAGATTCCGGGCGAACCCGATGGGGATTCGGATGATGCGCGCATCTATCGCAGGGAAAGGCAGCGGTTGGAAATGTCGCTGAGCAATGCCCGCGCAAAGAGTGAGGATGCACCTCTGGTCGCCATGATGCACTATCCGCCCCGCAGTGAGAATGCGGAGGGTTTTTCAGACATATTGAAAAACTATGGAGTAGAGCGCGTGGTTTATGGTCACCTCCATGGCGCCGGTCTCGCCGGGGCCATTCGCGGAGAGGTGGAAGGTATCATTTATCATCAGGTTTCCTGCGACGGTCTGGATTTTAAGCTCGACCGCATCATGGATTAGAACCAATGCCGTCGGCTTCGACGGCTTTTTTGCTTTGCTATTTAGGAGGAGAAAATCAAATGGAAAAGAAACTGTTGCTGCTCCTGAATCCCTGTGCCGGTCAGCGCAAGGCCAACCGCCTGCTGCCGGAAATCATTCGTTTGTTCAACGATCGGGGCTACGAATGCGTGACCTATGTTACCGCTGCTCCGGGTGACGCCATTCCCTATGTGAAAAAAAACGCCCATAAGTTTGAGCGCATCGTCTGTATCGGCGGCGATGGTACGCTCAATGAAACCATTGCCGGCCTGGTGGAGAGCGGTGCAACCTGTCCCGTGGGCTACATTCCTGCGGGTACCACCAATGATTATGCCAGCAGCCTGGGCATCTCTTCGGATGTGCTGGAGGCGGCTGCGGCTGCGGTGGATGGTGAACCCTGCTACTTCGATCTGGGCAGCTTCAACGGCCGCCAGTTCATCTATACCGCTTCCTGCGGCGCCTTTGCCCGTTCCTCCTATACCACTTCCCAGACGGCCAAGAACCTGCTGGGCCATGTGGCGTATGTGCTGGAGGGCATCAAGGATATTCCCAGCCTGAAGCCCATTCATATGAAGGTGAGCTGCGATGGCAAAGAATTAGAGGACGATTACATCTTCTGCGCCATCACCAATTCCCTGTCGGTGGGCGGCATCCTGAAGCTGGACCCGGATATGGTGCGCCTGAACGACGGTATGTTCGAGGTCATGCTCATCAAGTATCCCACCCAGCCCATTCACCTGACCAAGATTTTGATGGCCCTGCGCTCCAATGATCTGCCCAGCGAGATGATCGAGTTCTTCACTGCGGACAGGCTCTCCATTGAAGTAGCCGAGGATGTGGAATGGACCCTGGACGGTGAGCGCGGCGAGTGCGGACGCAGCTTTGATATCGTCAATTACTACAAGCGCATCCGTCTTGTGCTTCAGCAGGGCGCAGAGCAGAAGGTTCCCGTGATTGCGGATAACCTGCCCGCACCCCTTGAACTGGAGATTCCTGTGATCGAAATAGAAGATGACGAAGATTAATTACAACCTGGAAATGGAGAAGGAAATTGTCCGGCTCCAAAGAGAGGAGCGCCGGCCTGTGCTGGTGCTTCATTCCTGCTGCGCGCCCTGCTCCAGCGCCGTGCTGGAGCGGCTGCATGAGGTTTTCGAGCTGGTGGTTTTCTACTACAATCCCAATATCTCCCCGGAAGCCGAATTCAGGCACAGGGCGGAGGAACAGAAGCGGCTTGTGGAGGAAATGCCCCTGCGCGGGGACGCCCGCGTGGTGGAAGGGGAATACGATCCCCAGCGCTTCTATGAGCTGGTGCGCGGACATGAGGAGGACCCCGAGGGAGGCGAAAGATGCGGCATCTGCTTCGAGATGCGCCTGCGCAAAACGGCGGAATATGCCCGCTCCATCGGCGCGGAATATTTTACCACCACCCTGTCCATCAGTCCGCTGAAGAATGCCCGGCGCCTGAATGAACTTGGAAGGGCCATAGCCGGGGAGTTTGGACTCAACTATCTCCTTTCCGATTTCAAGAAAAAAGACGGCTACAGGCGCTCCTGCGTCCTCTCCGAAGAACATGGGCTCTATCGCCAGGATTTCTGCGGCTGCGTGTTCTCCAAGATGGAACGGGAACGCGCTCGGACGGAAGCCGATTGACATTCAACCCTTCGCGTGTTACCATGCATGCGGAGGGATTTTTCATGCCGAACAGAAATGAAAACCTGCCCGGCGGCATGCCGGGCGATATGAATATGCAGGAAATCGCGCGCTGGCTCATACCCGGCGAGATCGGTTTCCAAATCGAAATCCACCAGGAGATAGGCTCCACCAATACCCGGGCCAAGGAGCTGGCCGTGCAGGGAGCACCCCACGGCATGGCTGTGCTGGCCCTGCGCCAGAGCGCCGGCAGGGGCCGCTTTGACCGTAAATTCTATTCCCCGGACGACAGCGGGGTGTACATCTCCATCATCCTGCGCCCCGATATCCATGCCGACCGGGCTGTGATGATTACATCCATGCTGGCGGTGGCGGTGGCCCGGGCCATGGAGAAGGTGGCGAAGGTACAGGCTTCCATCAAATGGGTGAACGATGTATATCTGGGCACAAAAAAAGCCTGCGGCATACTCTGCGAGGCCGGGATGGATTTTGAAAGCGGCCGGCTGCAGTACGTGGTGGCAGGCATAGGCGTGAATGTGGGCCCCATGGATTTTCCGGAGGAGCTCCGTGATATTGCCACATCCGTTTCCAATGAATGCGGCGAAAGGATTTCCCGCAGCCGCTTCTGTGCGGAGCTGCTGAACGAAATAAACGCGCTCTATCCCCAGCTGGAGAGCGGCGCGTTTATGGAGGAGAGCCGGGCCAGATCCAATGTGATCGGCCGGGATGTATTCGTGCTTCGGGGCAACGAGCGTTACCCCGCGCATGTGGTGAATATTGACGACGATGGCAGCCTGTTAGTTCGCACAGCCGACGGGCAGCAGGAAACGCTGCACTCCGGGGAGATCAGCCTGCGCTTCAGCTGAGCCTGATCACCTGTGCGTTCAACAGGACTGCGTCGGCAGGATCATGGGTGACCCAGATGCAGGTTTTGCCTGCGCTCCTGCGGCGGATGACCTCCAGCACCTTCCGGCGGGTTTCGCCGTCCAGGCCGGTGAGGGGCTCATCCAGAAGCAGCAGGTCATAATCCGCAGCCAGTGCCCGGGCCACGGCCACGCGGCGCTGCATGCCGCCACTGAGGGTGCCCAGGGGCTTGCGGGCTTCACCTTCAAGTCCCAGATCCCGAAGAAGCTCATGCGCATCTGCGCGGGTGAAGCTGCGGCGGGCTGTGAGCATTATGTTCTTTTCTACAGTCAGGGTTTCAAACAGCCGGTTTTCCTGGAAGACCGCGCTGTTTTTTTTGCCTGTCGTGCCGGTGATTTTACCGGAATCCGGCTTTCCCAGCCCGGCGATCAGGCGCAGCAGCGTGGTCTTTCCACAGCCAGACGGGCCGAGGATGCAGCTGACCTTTCCCTCGGGAAAGCTGCAGCAGAAATCCATGAACACCTGCTTTTCGCCGAAGGCCTTGCTGATGTGATCGAGTACGATATCCATGAGATCACATCCTTTCCAAACGGCGGGCAGCCAGGCGCATGAGGAGGGTGAAGATGCGCCCGCAGGCGGCGCTGAGCAGCAGGATCAGGATTGTCCAGGCGAACAGATCGCCCGTCATCAGGTAAACCTTGGCGGTGTAGAGCCTTTCGCCGATGGAACCCGTTGGGATGGAGATCAACTCCGCGGCGATGCCGGACTTCCAGGCAAGGCCCATGGCGCTCAGGCAGGTGGCCTCAAAGCCTTTGAGGGCAGGCAGTGCATAGACATACAGGATGCGCCGGGAGAGAGGCATACCAAACAGCTGCGCCATCTCCAGCATCCTGCGGTCGGTGCGCTCAATTTCGCCCATGGCTCCGGCGTAGACCACCGGGAATACGATCAAAAACGCGATCAGCACCGACAGATTCCGGGACGGAATCCAGATCAGCGCCACAATGACGAACGATGCCACCGGGATGGCGCGAAGCACCGTCCACAGGGGCAGGATCAATTCGCGTATCCTGAGGTACCGCACAGACAGACCGGCACAGACCACGCCTGCAGCCAATCCCAGCAGGAAGCCGGAAAAGATGCGGCAGAGGGAGTACAGGGCGGACGTCCAGAATTCTCCGGTCAAAGCCAGCTGGAAAAAGCGCACGACCACCGTAACCGGCGATGCCAGCAGGAAATCATGGCCCACCAGCATGGCTGCGGCCTGCCACAGAATCAGCCAGAATGCGATTGCCCAGATGCGCAGGGCGGGCTTATTGCGTGATTCCATAGTAGAAATCATTGCCCGGCAGCTGGCCGCCTACGGATTCCGGCGCTGCATCGAAGAGCACCTGCAAATAAGCGGACAGGCGGCTGTACATATCCTCGCCGGCGAACAAACAGATATTGCATTGGGGCAGGGCCTTTTCAGCTACGGCGGCAGGTACGATATCAAACTTGCCCACCAGCTGTGCAGCCTCGGCGTTATTCTCGTTTACAAAGGAAACGGACTGCGCATAATCCTCGAGGAAGGCTTCGACGGCTTCGGGCCGTTCTTCAATAAACTTGCTGCGAGCCACAACCACACCGGTGATCATGGTGCCGTTGCCCAGCTTTTCCCATTCTTCAGTGAGGTCCAGCGCCACGCGCATATCCTCCGCCTTGGTCATGGCGGTGGTGATGAAGGGCTGGGGCAGCATGGCCACGGCTTCGGCATTGCCCATCAGTGCAGCCAGGCATTCGCTGTGTTCGGATTTGAATTCGATGGTTACATCCTCGCCGGGGGTGAGGCCGTTCATTTCCAGGATATAGTTCAGGGCGTACTCGGGCGTGGAACCCTTGCCTGCGGTGTAGAGGGTTTTGCCCTTCAGATCCGCCACGGAGGATACGCTTTCCCCGCGCTCGGCGATGTACATCACGCCCAGGGTGTTGATGGCCAATACCTTCAGGCCGCCGCTTGTGCGGTTGTAGAGCACGGAAGCCAGGTTGGCGGGCAGGGCGGCAATGTCGAATTCGGGGTTGTTGCCAGCCAGTCGGGGCGTGATTTCATCGGCTGCGGCACAGATTTCGAAGCTGTATTTGTCAGCGTCGTTTTCCATCATTTCCACCATGCCCATGGCGGTGGGCCCCTTCAGGGCGGCGATGCGCACGCTTTCTGCGGAAGCGCAGGAAGCCAGCATCATCAGAACAAGCATCAGGATAAACAGTTTTTTCATTTGGGGTCATCTCCGTTTCAAAAATTACAGCACTGCATAATCTGGGGGCAGCGTAAAGGCCGGATGAGGATCCATGGTAGCCTTGGGCGCCTCGGGCACAGCGCTGGGCGCGGGCAGCTGGGGCGCAACGGAAGGCGCGGGAACTGCGGAGAATTCCGGCTGGACGGAAGCCTTCGGCGCGATGCTGGGCTGCGGCGCACGGCTGGCGTTTAAGGGAAGGGTGAAGGAGAATTTCACACCGGACAGACTGAGCGTTTCCTCGGTGGGGTTGTTGTCCTTGAACTTCACCAGCGTACCTTCCAGGGTGCCGCTCATGGAGAGGGCAGAATCCGTTTTTTGTGCGGATTCAATGTGCAGCTCAAAGCTGCTGCCGCTGGGATAGGCGAATCCGGAAACCTGACCGGAAAAATAGAGCTCATCGCCGGTTTTGCTTACCTCATACAGGGAAACGGAACTCATACCGCCGCCGGTGGGAGAGAATACATCGCCTGCAGCGGCGCTCTCCGGCAGCAGAAGATACATTTCCAGGTAATTCTGTTCGGCTTTGTCGAAGGCAAAGAAGCAAACCTGCGCCATGCCGTCCGCCACGTTGGAGTATTCGGCGGTGTCGTCCAGCTTCAGGAGCAAATTCTGCCCGTCGATGCCGCCGTACAGACTGTTGTCCGGGGCTGAAGCGCCATCCCACGCAGGATAGTCTGCACCGCTGAGGGCGAAAGCACTCGCACAAAACAGCAGGACAACAATGAGAAGAATGGCAGCCGTTTTTTTCATAGGAATACATCCCTTCGATAAGTATGGTATTATTTTAGACTTTCCCATCAGGCTTGTCAAGGCGGCGAAAATGCGGTTGACAAAAGGGGGCGGCGGTTGTATATTTGAACCAGCAAGTAAACAAACTGGAGGCGGAAAACTATGAAGATTGCCATCGGCAACGATCATGCAGCTGTTGCGCTGAAGCATCATATTGTGAAGTATCTGGAAGAGAAGGGCCACGAGGTGCTCAATCTGGGCATCGATGTTGTGGAACGCACCGATTATCCCGCACGCGGCGAAGCCGTGGCACGCGCTGTGGTCGCCGGCGAGGCGGAGCGCGGCATCGTCATCTGCGGCACCGGCGTGGGTATTTCCCTGGCAGCCAACAAGGTGCATGGCATCCGCTGCGCATGCGTATCCGAACCTGTGAGCGCCAGAATGTGCCGCGCCCATAACGATTGCAACATGATCGCTTTTGGCGAGCGCATCGTGGGTCCCCAGACGGCGGAAGCCATCGTGGACGCATTCATTGAAACCGAACCCGAAGGCGGCCGCCACGCAGAGCGCGTGAAGATGATCATGGACATCGAGGCAAAGGGCTGAGAACCAAGAAGAACCCCCGGCGAATATTCGCCGGGGGTTCTTCTTATTTCACACTGAACAGCAGATCGCCGTAGCTGGGATAGGGCCAGTGCTTTTTGTCGGTGAGGGTTTCCATTTCGTCCACCAGGGATCGGAGAACGTTCATAACCACGATCACGCAGTCGCGGTAGTGGAAAGCCATTTCATGGGTGTTGCGGCCCTGGGCTTCGGAAAGGGCGCGCTCCAGGTCGTTGACCCGGTTCCATGCGCCGTTGAGCAGCAGGGACAGGATGCGGGCGGTTTCGATTTCGTACTCCGCGGTGATGTCCAGCTGTTTTTTATAGACGGCGCCTTCGGTGAGTTCGCGCACATAGGCGCTCACGGCGGGCAGAATTTCGCGGCGCACCATTTCCACCATGGTGAGGGCCTCGATGTTGACCACCTTCACATAGCTTTCCAGCATGATTTCATGGCGGGATTCCAGCTCTGTGCGGCTGAATACATTGTGGCGGTCGAAGAGCTGCACGTTCTTTTCCAGCAGCAGGCAGGGCACACTGTCCGGGGTGGTGCGGGCATTGTTCAGGCCGCGCTTCGCAGCTTCCTCAACCCATGCATCCTCATAGCCGTTGCCGTTGAAGATGATGCGCTTGTGGTTGATGATGGTGCGGCGGATCAAACCGTGCAGGGCGGTTTCGAAGTCCTGTGCGCCCTCCAGTTCATCTGCGAAGATACGCAATTCCTCGGCCACAGCCGTGTTGATCATGATGTTGGCGTCCGCGATGGAAGCGGAGGAGCCCAGCATGCGGAATTCGAACTTGTTGCCGGTGAAGGCGAAGGGAGAGGTGCGGTTGCGGTCGGTGGTATCCTTGGGGAAGCGGGGCAGGGTATG
>JAGBAU010000176.1 GCA_017938785.1 Clostridia bacterium | reverse complement strand
TCCTGTGGACCTATCCTGAAGAGAAGGCAACACACCAGCCGCTCAAGCTCACCGTCACCGGCCTGCTCCGGGAAATCCAGTCCCCGGACGAACAGGAGCCCCTGATCGAGCGCCCGGCCTTCCTCACCGAGGACCCCGGCCACATGACCGGCGCAGAGCGCGGCACGGCCTATCACCGGGCCATGCAGTGCCTGAACCTGAGCGAGCTTGCATCCCTGTCCGGACGCGCCCTGACGGTGCAGGTTGCCGCCCAGCTGGACGCGCTGCTCGAAACGGGACGTATCTCCCTTCCCCAACGTGAAGCCGTATATCCCGGCAAAATCGCCCGCTTCCTGGAGAGTGAAACGGGACGCCGTCTGCTGCGCTCTATCGAGGTGCAGCGCGAATGGCCCTTCAACGTGATGGTACGCATCTCGGAGGCTCTGGAAGCGGATGAAGCCAACGGTTATGGTGATGAGGAAATCCTTGTACAGGGCACCATCGACTGCTGCTTCATGGAGGACGGCCACTGGATACTGCTGGACTACAAGACCGACCGCAACACCGATGCTCAAGCCCTCACCCTGCGCTATCGCAACCAGCTGCGGCTCTACGCGCTGGCACTGGAGAAGATCACCGGCGTTTCTGTGGGGGAAATCCGGCTGTGTCTTCTGCAGGCGGGCGAGGTTCTGGAAATTCCGCTGAATCCTGCTGCTGAAAACAGCGTTCCCTGGTAAAACCTGAGCAATATTTATACTGGACAAATCCGGCCAAAGCGTATATCATTATATCAGAGGCGGATATTTCATCCGCGTGCAGCTCAATCAAGGAGGTTGGACCCTTGCGTCATTCCCGAATGAATCAACTCGCGCCGTCCGGTTTTGCGCTTTCCATTCTGTCCTTTCTGCTGACGGTATTCTCCTGTCTATGCATCTTCGGCGTGATCCTCAATTCCACCGTGGGCGCCATCGTGGGCATTATCGCCCTGGTTGCTTCCTCCGTGGGACTGACCATGACCGCCATCGCCCGCAGCGAGATCGTTCAGAACGCCCAGTACGGTGATGAATACGCCGTGTCCGGCATGGTTGTGGGCATTGTGGTATGCGTGCTCTCCGTTGCCGCGCTGGTATTGTATTTTGTATTGTTCAAATAAACCTCAGATGGAGAGAGGGCAGCCCTTCGGCTGCCCTCTTTTTATTCTGCAATGTTCGGTTCAAAGGCTTCCTTCCAGATTCTTTCAAACACTTCTTCCCGGTTTGTTTCGTTTAGGATTTCATGCCGCAGTCCCGGGAACAGACAGCCCTGTACATTCGTATATCCTGCGCGCTTCATCCTTTCCATGGCGTCCCGAAAACCCTTTTCATCGGGCATACACGGATCCTCCGCGCCGGAATAGAAGTGGATGGGCAGACTGGGATTCCCGCGCCCGGGCGACAAATGATAGCACCTGCGCATGAGCCTGAGCAGCGCCCGGTTGCCGTTGAGCGTGAAGATGAACTGGCACAGCGGATTGGCTTCATAGTCAGTCACATTTTCCATGTTTGCCGAAATCCAGGCGCAGGGATGGTTGGGATCCGGAAAGCGCTTGGCAAACATGCCCACGGTCATCCCCTGCAGCAAGCGGCTTCTGTGGCGCTCGCCCCGGAGCAGGGTCAGCAGCTTTATAATGCCCAGGCCTGCGCCCGAAGCGGGATTGTTGCCCGGACTTCCGCAAACCACCAGCGCATCGATATCCCGGTCATAGCACTCACAATAGGCGCGCACCGCCATGGAGCCCATGCTGTGGCCAAACAGAAACAGGGGAAGATTCGGCCATCTCTCCTTCATCCACAGGGTGATCTGGTGCAAATCCTCCACCAATGCTTCATCGCCGTTGTCATAGAAATAACCCAGGTCCTCCGGTTTGCGCACGGATGCACCGTGCCCCCGGTGATCGTTCATCACGCAAAGGCACCCGCGTTCGGCCAGATACTCCATGAAGGGGGCATAGCGCTCCTTATGTTCCGTCATACCGTGGGCAAGCTGCACCAGGGCCCGAATTTCTCCTTCCGGCCGCATCAGCATCATGGAAAGCTGCAATCCATCCCGTTTGGATTCCAGGGTGAAAAACTCCGTATGGGTCATAGACGTACTCCTTTCAAACAGGGAAAATCACGGAGGACGGTTTGAATCAACAAACCGTCCTCTTTCTTTATGGATGTAATTCTCAGTTCAGAACCGTGAGCATATCGCCGCGGATGTAGAGCGTCTGCTTCTGGTAGAGCACCGCGCACCATACGCGGCCATCCTCATCCACTTCTTCTCCCACGACGCACAGCGTGGTGCCTTCCTTTACGGAGGTCACAACCAGGCTCTTCATCTTATCTGTGCCCGGCTTATCGCGCAGGTTCACGCTCTTATAGTTTACGGCTGCCAGGTAGCTGCCCGCAAACTCGCCGTCCTCGGTTGCAGGGAGCTGCTCCGCAGCTTCCTCTCCCATGCGCTCAACCATATTTTCCGGCTCGGCCGCAGGCTCCGGCTCGGTCTCTGCTGCCTGGGCGCCATATTCGTCCATGGTCATATTCACGCCGTCAGCGGTGATCATATCCCCACGGATGTACAGCGTCTTACCCTGGTATTCCACCGCGCACCATACGCGGCCGCCGGCGTTCACTTCGTCCGTGACGCACAGAATGGTGCCCTCCTTCACGGAGGTGGCAACCAGGCCGTCCACCGGCGCTTCGCGCAGGTTCACGCTCTTGTAGTTTACGGCTGCCAGGTAGCGCTCTTCAAATTCGCCGTCTTCGGTAGCGGAAACCCGTTCAGCTGCAGGAGTCGGAGCTTCCTCTTCCATGGGCTCAGCCACAGGCTCCGGCTCAGCAGCAGGCTCCGACTCAGCCGCCTGGGCGTCGTACTCGTCCATGGTCATATCCACGCCGTCAGCGGTGATCATATCCCCGCGGATGTACAGCGTCTTGCCCTGGTATTCCACTGCGCACCATACGCGGCCGCCGGCGTTCACTTCGTCCGTGACGCACAGAATGGTGCCCTCCTTCACGGAGGTGGCAACCAGGCCGTCCACCGGTGCTTCGCGCAGGTTCACGCTCTTGTAGTTTACGGCTGCCAGGTAGCGCTCTTCGAATTCGCCGTCCTCTGTTGCAGAGGTTTCCACTGCGCGGGCTTCTACAGGCGTTTCCTCCGCCGGTGCAGGCGTCTCTTCTACGGAAACCACAGGCTCTTCTGCAACGGTCTCTGCCGCAGTTTCCTGTTGGGTCTCTCTCGCTTCAACAGCTTCACCCGGCAGGGTATAGGCCACGATCATATGCCTGCTCTTACATTCGCGCGCAATCAGACTTGCAGAGTAGCTGCGCTGGCTGCGGCCGGAGCTATTGGGATCGTTGACCAGCACCTTGCCATCCTCATCCAGGCCGCGCAGCACAATATAATGGCCGCCATCGGTAAAGGTGCCGGGGCCCATCTTGATGATGATGGGGCGGTTTTCCTTCAGTGCGGAAATGATGCCGTCACTGCTGACGCCCAACAGGCGCGTATCCACACCATGCCGGATCAGCAGATTGCGAATTCCATCATAATCGAGACCATCGCCGCGATACCAACCATTATCTGCCGCATAATAGAACAGGGTGTAGGGCGTCTGGTCATAGTTTTCGCGTATATAAGCAATCAGCATGGAAGCTGCCGCTGCACCGCAGCCGGAAGTGGCTACGCTCTTGGAATCGCCTTCCACGCGGCACACGGTCTTTTTGTAATCGAACTGATACAGAAGCGGAATCGGCATTCCATCGGAGGGAATGGACAGGTAATCGGGATCCAGATGCAGATCCGACCAATTCTTGCTGCGGCCTCGCATCTCGAAGCTGGGCACAGATTCCGGGGTGGGAGTAGGCTTCACGGTGGGCGTCGGTTCAACGCTTGCATCCGGATCCGGGGTTACTTCAGGATCTTCAGGCTGTGCATCCTGCTCCGGATTCTCCGGAATTTCAGTGGATTCCGGGGTATCCGTAGGCAGCACAACAGGAACCTGAGATTCTTCCGCGGAAGGTTCATCTGTTTCCGGCTGCTGGGGGGATGCATCCGGGGTTTCCTCCTGTTTGGGGGGCTCCTCCTGCTTGGGAGCTTCCTCCTGTTTAGGGGCCTCCTCCTGCTTGGGAGCTTCCTCCTGCTCGGGGGCCTCCTGCTTGGGGGCCTCCTCCTGCTTGGGGGCCTCTTCCTGCTTGGGGGCCTCCTCCTGCTTGGAAGCTTCCTCCTGCTCGGGGGCCTCCTGCTTGGGAGCCTCCTCCTGCTTAGGGGCCTCCTGCTTGAGGGCTTCCTGCTTGGGGGCTTCCTGCTTGGGGGCTTCCTGGTTGGGGGCCTCCTGCTTAGGGGTTTCCTGCTTGGGGGCTTCCTCAACAGGGGAATTTTCCTCTGCAAATACGCAATTAAAAGCTACATTGGAAAAGCACAGCAACACAGCCAGCAATATTGCCAGCCCTCGCTTTCCGCTTTTAGATTTCATTTACATCATCCTTTATTTCAAAAGAATACGATCTGGTTTTTGCACATATACTTTATGTCTGCCGACCCGGAATCCTAAAGAATTCCTAATCTGCATTATACCATATTTAGTTTATGGTGAGAATACATTATGAATTTATTTAGACATTTGTCACATTTAGGTCAAAAGAAAGACCGCCGCAAATTGCGACGGTCTTGGATGGATCGTTTTATACCAGCTTGGAGTACATGGAGGATACCCAACCCTTGGTGCCCTTGTACTCAACATAATACCAGCGGATGCCGCGGGAGTCGACGGAGGACTTGCCCAGGTAGGTAGCGGTATTGCCGGACTTGATGTAGCCGAGCTTATTGCTGGTCTTGTTGGCCTTGGCGCGGATGGTAACATCGCCGCCCACAACCTTGACCTTGCTGCCGGAGGTGGAGCTGGAGCCACCGCCGGAGGTAGTGGCAGAGCCTGCGGAATCGGTCACCTTGGTGTACTTGGAGGAGACCCAGCCGGTCTTGCCGTTGTACTTAACCTTGAACCAGACCACGCCGCGGGAGTCGGTGGAGGCCTTGTTCAGGAAGGTTACAGTCTTACCCTTGGCGATCGTATCCAGAGCAGTGCCGTTCAGGTTGGGCTTGGAGCGCAGGGTGACGCTGCCGGTGGAAGCCTTCACATACTTGCCGCTCATGCCCACTTCGGGACCGCTGGAGCTGGAACTGGAGCTTGCTGAGGGGGCGCTGGCCTTCTTGGCATAGCGGCTGGAGATCCAACCGGTCTTGCCATTGGCCTTAACCTTATACCAGGTCATGCCGCTGGAGTCCTTGGAGGCAACGCCCAGGCAGGAGATAACTGCACCCTGGTTCACACTGGTGAGCACGCTGCCGTTCATACCGGCCTTGGAGCGGATATTCACGGTGCCGCCGGTAACCTTCACATACTTATAGCTGATGCTGTAGGTATTGCCGGAAGACTGATTGCCGGAGGAAGAGGAACCGGAAGAGGTGCTGCCGGAACCGCCGGAAGTAACGTTATCGACGAAGGCGTCGCCGGTGCTGCCCAGGCTGGGAGCGCGGGTGGCTGCCGGGATGGGCGTGGGGGTCACGCCGATGGGAGTTGCCTTCGGCTTGGAAGCGTTGGAGGAACTGCCCGAAGAAGAGCTGCCGCCGGAAGCCAGCTGCTTATTCTCCATGAACTGTTCAAACCAGGCTGCATTGCCGCTTTCATCCGTATCGGATTCCGGCTCTGCGGAGGGTTCAACAGTTGCAGTGGGATCGGGAACGATCAGGGAAGCATCCATGGCTGCGGTCAGATCGCCGGTGTAAATCACGGTAACTTCGCCGCTGGAGGAAACCTGGGTCAGGGTCTGCTTGCCGCTCTCCCAGAAATAGAGGGAGGTGCCGTCAGAAACCACAACTGCATCCGCTTCGGGGGTGTACAGAGCCAGGGTACCGGCTTCGGATTCCATATTCACAGCGCCGTTGTACCAAACGGCCAGTCCCTTGTCCAGGGGCCAGAAGCCGTTATCGGGTTCGGTGCATTCGCCCTCAAGGGTCTTGAGCTGCACATCCATGCTGTACACGCGGCCAAGCAGGTCTGCCGCATCCTGGGAGCGCACTGCGTAGGCGTCTGCCAGGTTGTGGAAGTACAGGTTGATGCCGGAAATCTTCAGATGTTCACCGCCGGACTTGAGCAGCAGGGTAGTTTCACCGCTGTTGAGATCCAGACGATAGACGCAGCCTGCCTGCTTGACGGCGGTGGTATCGCCTTCGAGCTGGGCGGTGTATTCCATGCGGTCGCCGCCGGACAGGAAGTAAGCGCAGCCTTCGCCCAGAACATAATCCAGCATCTGTGCGCCGGAGAGCTTCAGGCACAGCTGGGTGCCGGGCTCGATGGAGTGGAGCAGGCCGTCGGTGAGCACCAGGAGCTTTCCGCCATAGGAAGAAAGGCTGCTGGCAGTATTGGCGCCAAAGCCATAGATGGTGCTGGTGTTGTTGCCAACACAGTTCATAATGGCAGAGGAACCGTCGGTGGTCTTCAGATAAGCCACGCCGCCTGCATAGGGCATCAGATCCTCAAAGTGATCCGCACGATCCACGCACACGGGGTCGCCGCCCGCCAGGGGAATACGAACCAGCATTTCGCGCTCGCCCGCAGGAATTGCCATGTAAATGTCAGTTGCCGTGCGCACCATGTCGCCGCCGTTCACAGCCGTAGCGACGGTATTTGCAGAAGTTTCTGCAAAGGCCACGCACTGCAGTGCCATCAGCGCAATCAATAACCAGGTAATTAACTTGCGCATCTTAAATCCTCCTCTGTTGTATGCTTCGCCGCTTATGTATAGTTTGCAGCGGAACTATCCTATTCTATAAGTATACCACACTTTTATCGGATACTCAACCGCTGAACCAGACGATCTTTAGACGAAAAAACAGCATAAAAAGCTCCCGTTTTTTTGAAATAAAATGGTTTTTCATTGCATTTCATTTTTGCATTTGCTATAATACAAAATAATCAGAAAGAAATAGAGGAGGACGAGGCATGCCTTTGTTCGATAATAACGCTGAAAAACAGCGCAAAGAAAATCTGAGACTTCTGGAGGACCGCCGCGTTCTCTTTGCCGCAAAGCTTGAAAAGATGAACTTTAAGCCGGAGCGCATGCTGTTCTGCTCCTGCGAAGATGGCAGCTTTACCGCACTGGCCCGCCACAACGGCAAGTATGCCGTCGTTGTAGGCCCCGCATTCGGCTCCGACAACGATTTCATCATCGATGTTCAGGACGCCCTGCAGGTGGAACGCGAGGATGTTTTCGAAAAGGGCACCGGCCTGAACGGCGCATTCGGCTTCGGCACCAAGGGCGCCAAGGGCTTCAACCTGTTCTTCACCCTGTCTGATGGCAGCGTAGCGAAGATGCCCGTGGTCGCCGGCCGCACTTCCTGGCTGGAATGCCCGCTGAAGAAGAACCCCCTGATCAAGACTAAGCGCCGCCGCGGCGACGCCAACCTCATCTGGGATCTGATGCCCATTGAACCCGGCGTTCTCTCCAAGATTGAAAACGCTCTGGCAACCTATTATATGGCATAAGCATCAAAAGCGCGGAAAGTTTCCGCGCTTTTGATTTTGCAAAAACAGGCCGGCGCAAATGCGCCGGCCTGTATCTTTTCAATTAACCCACCTGAACCGCAACGGGCACGCGGGTGGAGTGCACGAAGCTGCCATCGGTACCGTAAACGCCGGTCACGGCAACGGCCTCATAGGCGCCGGCTTCCAGGGCCTTGGCCAGCTGGAACTGGGAGATGCTCTCACCGGGCTTCAGGGCTTCGGAGCGATAAATCTCTTCGCCGTCCACCAGGATGGTAATCACAACGGCATTGCCGCTGATGGTATCGTTGGTGTAATTCCACTGGGCGGTCACGCCGTCTGCGGCAACTGCCACAGTTTCATCCAGGATGGATGCGGTGTAGGCTTCTCCTGCGCCCAGATCACGGGCCAGTTTGTAAACCTCCAGCTCTGCCAGGTGCTTCTCCAGCAGAGCCTTGGCTGCAGCCAGTTCGGCGGTCAGCTCTTCGGCCTTGGCCTTTTCTGCTTCAATTTCGGCAGTGAGGGCAGCAATCTGAGCCTGGGCCTCTGCGGAATCGCTGGCATTCTGATCGTTCAGGGCTGCAACCTGGGCTTCCAGGTCGGCGATGGTGCCCTGGCTGGCGGCGATGGCGTCGTTGAGGGCATTGACACTGTCCTGAGCAGCTACGAGTTCGGCTTCCAGAGCGGTGATGCTGTCGGCAGATGCAATCAGTGCAGCCTCCTGGGCGGAAATTTCCGCCAGGGCAGCGTTCAGCTCTTCCACATATACGCCCAGCTCGGTCTTGAGGGCGTTGAGGGCTTCAACCTTCTCCTCGTCGTTCATCTCTTCTTCGCTGCTTGCAACGATCTTATCGATATCCTCGTAGATTTCATCCACGTTTACCTGGGCTGCATTTTCGAGAATGGCAGGGGTATCCACAACAGGAACCTCAATCTCGGGCACAACCACTTCGGGAGCTTCCGTCACCTCGGCTGCGGTTTCTTCTTCTGCTTCAACAACAGCAGCATCGGCTTCTGTGGCGGGAGCAACACTCTGGGCGGCAGCTTCCACAGCTTCAACGGCCAGGGTGAGCTCAGCAATGCGGGCCTCGGCTGCAGCGGCAGCGCTCTCCAACTCAGCAATGCGGGTTTCATAATCCAGGGCGGCAGTTGCCATGGTGGAAATGGTGGCTTCGGCAGTCAGCTTGGCCTCTTCATTGCTCTGGCTTTCAGCCTGAACCTCAACCAGCTGGGTCTCCAGGGAGGTAACCGTTGC
>JAGBAU010000175.1 GCA_017938785.1 Clostridia bacterium | reverse complement strand
GTACACCTGGCTGCGCCGGGCGTCCAGTATCGTGCAGGCAACGCCGTCAAAGCCCTGATAGTTCATCGCAAGGGTTTCCAGCGCGTCCACCTGTGCGCAGGGCTTGTTCCATGCATGGGCCAGCCCCTTCACCGCGCACACGCCGATGCGCACGCCGGTGAAGGAACCCTGTCCCGCCACCGCAGCAAAGCAATCAATCTGATCGCAGCGCAGGTTGGATGCCTGCATGCAAGCATCCAGGGCGGGCATGATGGTTTCCGAATGGGTCAAACCCTGGTTCATCACGATCATATGGGCAATGGCGCCGTCCTTCAGAACGGCACAGCTGGCCAGCGGGCCGGAGGTATCCATTGCTACGATGTTCAATTTTCCATCCTCCAATCCGCCAGAAGCGCGGCATCCAGTTCAGTTTCCACGCATTCAATTTCAATTTCCCGCTCATTTTCATCCGCACCGCGACAAATGGTGACGTGCAGGCAGGGAACGGGATCGATCTCCGCCATCTCCGGCCATTCCACCAGGGCCACGCCGTCGCCGCCGATGAATTCATCCAGCCCGGCGGCATAGAACTCGTCGGGATCGTTCAGGCGGTACAGGTCAAAGTGATAGAGCTTTTTGCTTCCCTCATAGGGAATCATCAGGGTGAAGGTGGGGCTGGGCATGGCGCCGGTCACGCCCATGCCGCGGGCCACGCCGCGGGCGAACACACTCTTTCCCGCGCCCAGGTCGCCATGCAGCAGCACGCTGTCCCCAGCCTTCAGCATGTCGGAGAGCCGCCCTGCAAACTGCAGGGTATCGGCTTCCGAACGGGTCAAATACTTCATTTTAACTCCTTAGCGAATGCAGACTACGCCCTCCGGACGGATGCTCAGAACGGTGGTGGCATTCTCGCCGAACACAGCGTTCATGGCGCAGCTGTATTTTTCTACCATATTGGACGGAACGAAGGCCAGAATGGTTCCGGCGAATCCGCCGCCGTGAATGCGCCATGCGCCCTTGCCGGAGAGCATGCGGCGGCTCATCTCCAGTGCCAGGGGCATTTCCTGATTGGTGCCGCCCTCAACGTGCAGGTTCTGCAATAGCTTCCAGCTGCTCTCGCCGGAGCCAATGACACAGTCAAAGAATGCGTTCACATCATCTGCCTTCAGGGCGTTCACCGCATCCACCACGCGGCGGGTTTCATCCACAAAGTGGAAGGCGCGCAGGATGGCGCGGTCCGGCACCACGTTCTTGAGCTTGGGCAGGGCCTCTTCCAGCTCTTCGGGAGTGATCTTTTCCAGCAGGGTTGCGCCCATGTTGGCTGCCACCTGACGCATCTCCACGGTGATGGAGGCATAGGCGTCGGTCAAGTCGCCGTGGTCGCCGCCTGCGGAAACCACGCACAGGGAATAGCCCTTCTTGCCGAAATCATAGCTGATGCCTTCCACCTCGGCGATCTCCGGGCCGAAGTCCAGGTAAACCAGGCTGCCCACGGCACTGGCGGTCTGGTCCAGCAGTCCGCTGGGCTTGCCGAAGTATACGTTTTCTGCATACTGGGAGATGCGGGCGTTGAGCTTGGCGTCGATGACCCAGCCGTTGAACAGGGCGTCAAAGGCTGCAACCAGCATGACTTCGAAGGCTGCGGAGGAAGAAAGGCCGCTGCCCTTGAATACGGTGCTGGTGACTTGGGCATTGAAGCCGCCCACCTTATAACCCAGTTCCACCAGGCGTGCAGCCACGCCGCGGATCAGGCTGAAGGTGGTATTCTTTTCGTCCTCATGGACGCTCAGGTCGGAAAGATCCACATCGAAGGACTTATCGTAGCCTTCGGAATACAGGCGTACCACGTTGGTGCCGTTTGCAGCGATGGCCGCCACGGTATCCAGGTTCACGGCGCCGGCCAGGCAGCGGCCCTTCTGGTGGTCGGTGTGGTTGCCCACAACCTCGGTGCGGCCCGGTGCGGAAACAAAGCACTCCGGCTCGGATTCAAACTTCTCACGGAAAGCCTCAACCAGCGCATTGTAGCGCGGATACTGGTCGATACCTGCGTAAAGTGCGTTCAGTCGCTCAGCATTGCGATCAAAAAGTGCCCGTACATCCATATCTGCATTCCTCCGAAACATAATTATCTAGTTTTATTGTAATCCAAATCGGCAAATTACGCAAGAGGGTTTGGCCCGGAAGCTCAAAAGACGCTTGACATAAACTGCAAATCCTAGGATAATATTGAATAGAGACTACAAAAGGGAGCGCTGATTATGTCGAAGAATTTGACCGAACTCATCCATGCCCTGTTGGATTTTGCCGAGGATAAAAACCTGATTCAAGCGGAGGACAGGGAATATACCCTGAACCGCCTGCTGGAAATCTTCCGGATGGACGCACCGGAGTGCGACCGCCCCGCGCGCGAAGCATCCCCCGCCACTGCCACGCCCATTCTGGAGCCCATGCTGGAACTCGCCGTTCAAGCGGGCGTATGCCCGGACAGCGGCGAATGGCGCGACTTGTTTTCCGCCAGGATCATGGGCGCGCTGACCGCCCATCCCCAGATGGTGCGCGAGCGCTTCCAGAAGCTCTATGCCGAGGAAGGCCCCGCCGCCGCCACCGATTATTTCTACAAGCTCTGTCAGGATGTGGACTACATCCGCGTGGACCGCATCGCTAAAAACGTGCGTTTCTTCCACGATTCCCCCTGCGGCGAGCTGGAAATCACCATCAACCTGTCCAAGCCGGAAAAGGATCCCCGCGATATCGCGGCCCAGCGCAATGCCAAGCAGACCGGCTATCCCAAGTGCATGCTGTGCGTGGAAAACCCCGGCTACGCAGGCCGTCCCGGCTTCCCGGCACGCCAGAACCACCGCATCGTACCCATGACCCTGGGCGGCGAACCCTGGTACCTGCAGTACTCCCCCTATTCCTACTATAACGAGCACTGCATCGCCTTCAACCGCGCCCATGTGCCCATGAAGATTTCCCGCGAAAGCTTCGTGCGCCTGTTCGATTTCGTGGAGCAGTTCCCCCACTACTTCCTGGGCAGCAATGCCGACCTGCCCATCGTGGGCGGTTCCATCCTGAGCCACGACCACTTCCAGGGCGGCGGCCACATCTTCCCCATGGACCGGGCTGGCGTGCACATTCCCCTCGTTTCCCCCGCCGAAGGCGTGGAGGCCTGGGTTGCCGACTGGCCCATGAGCTGCATCGTGCTCAAGGGCGCAGACCGCGAAAAGGTGACCGCCCTTGCCGATGAAATGCTCGCTGCATGGCGCGGCTATTCCGATCCGGACTGCTTCATCTTCGCCGAAACCGAAGGCACGCCCCACAACACCATCACCCCCGTGGCGCGCATGGAGGACGGGGCGTACAAGATCTACCTGGTACTGCGCAACAACATCACCACGGACGAGCATCCCCTGGGCGTCTATCATCCCCATGCCCAGCTGCACCACATCAAGAAGGAGAACATCGGCCTGATCGAAGTCATGGGCCTGTTCATCCTGCCGGGCCGCCTGGTAAGCGAGCTGGGCGAGCTGGAGAAATACCTCACCGGCGAAACCCCGCTGGACAGCGTGCCCGCCGGGGATTCTCCCTTGGCCAAGCACTACGCCTGGGTGAAGGAAATTGCCGAAAAGACCGGCACCACCCTCTCGGCCGAAGACGCCCAGGCAACCATGCGCGAGGCACTCACCATGAAATGCGCGCAGGTTCTCGCCGATGCAGGCGTATACAAAAACACCCCCGAAGGCAACGCCGGCGTGCTCCGCTTCCTGGAGAGCATCGGCTACAGGAAACAGTAAACCACAAAAAAACGGTCCTTTTCGGACCGTTTTTTCAATGAAAAAGCTCAGGCTCCGTTTCATCTGAAACGGAGCCTGTTTGTGTTTATTTCTTCACAGAGGTGGGCGGTGCGCAGAAGGGACATGCCTTGTAGCCCCAGTTGAGCACGAAGTCCAGCATAACCTTGGTACCGCTGGACATGCCCGCATCGGAGCAGCGGGAGCCCTTGTGGTAATACAGCATATCGCTGTCCAGGTTGATGTACACGCCGGTATCGCCGGGTGCGGAGTACTTGATGTCGGAAACCTCATAGGCTTCGGAACCGCCGATGCAAACCGGGCATTCCTTCAGGCCCAGAGCCAGCGCGCCTGCGAAGCTGCCGGCAACTGCGCCGGAGCCCGCGCACGTCTTGCTGCTGTGATAGTACTTGTTGCCCGCCACGGCATATACGCGCTTGCTTGCGCTGCCTGCGCAGCTGGGACATGCGCTCTTGGAGTAGTTCAGGGCAGTCTCCAAGGTGATCCTGCTGGCGCTTGCACCCGCACAGGACTTATTGGCATGGTAGTACTTTCCGCTGGGGGAAGCATATACCTTGATGCCGGAGGTGCCGGCCTTGAACATACCGGAGGAGGTGATGGTCTTGGTCTTGGTTACGCAGTACGGGCATGCATCCAGACCCAGAGCCAGTGCGGGACCGCGCTTGCCCTGAACCGCGCCTGCGCCTGCGCAGGTCTTGGAGTAATGGTAGTACTTGCCGCCCTTCACCGCAAATACCGCAGTGTTGGCAGAGGATGCGCACTTGGAGCAGGCGGTCTTGCCGTAGTTCAGTGCGGTTTCCAGGGTGACGCGGGAAGCATTCTTCATGCCGGAGCAGCTGCTGGTGGTGTGGTAATACTTGCCATCCGCCACTGCATAGACCTTGATGCCGGAGGTGCCGCTCTTATAGTTTCCGGAGGAGATCATATTGGCCTTCACATTGCTGGTCTTGGAGCCGGAAGAGAAGGTATTGGTCTTCACATTGGAGATTCCGCCGGAAGAACCGGAAGAGAAGCTGCCGGTATTCATATTGGAAAGGCTGCTGTTGACCTTGCTGATGGTGCCGATGCAGACCGGGCAGGTCTTCTGGCCCATCATGATGGCCTGTTCAAGGGTGCGCTGCTGGGCATCTTCCATGCCGGAGCAGTTGCTCTTCACATGGTAGTAGGTGCCGCGCGCAGTGGAATAGACCTTTTTGGTGGCTGCGGATGCGCAGGTGGGACATGCCTTTTTGCCGGCGGCCACAGCAGTTTCAATGGTGATGCGGCTTGCACCCTGCATGCCGGAGCAGGCAGACTTGGTGTGGTAATAGGTACCGCCCTGGGTGGCGTATACGTAGTGGCCGGAAGCCTTTTCGCCGGATGCGGTGCCGGTGCCGCTTGCACCCGCCCAGCACTTGGGGCACTTCTTCTTGCCGATCGCCAGCGCCTGGGCCAGGGTGCCCGCCTGGGCATTATCCATGCCGGAGCAGCTGGAATAGGAGTGGTAGTAGGTGCCGTTTGCAGTGGCGTAAACCACGGTTTCAGCGCCGGCGCAGCATTCCGGACAGGCGGGACGGCCTGCAGAGATCATGGAGCGCAGCGTATAGCGGTTTGCACCCTGCATGCCGGAGCAGCTGGAATTGGTGTGGTAGTACTTGCCGGTGGGCGTGCCGTAAACATATACGTTTCCTGCGCCGCCTGCAGCAGTACCCACGGTGGACTTACCCCAGCATGCAGTACAACGGCCTTTGCCGATGATCATAGCTTCTGCCAGAGTGACGCGATATGCATTTTTCATGCCGGAGCAATCGCTCCTGTTGTGATAGTACTTACCGCCCTCGGTGCACCATACCATGGTGCCTGCGGAAGCCGCGCACTTGGGGCAGGCGGTCTTGCCGGCCAGCATGGCCTTGAGCAGGGAACCGCTTACTGCGTTCTGCATGCCGGAGCAGTTGGGCTCGGTATGGAAGTAACGGCCGCCTGCGGTGGCAAATACGGTCACGCCGCTTCTGTCCTTGGTGGAAGCATCTGCATACTTCAGCGCACTGTCGTCCAGGCTGTTGATCACCTTGGTGATGCAGACCGGGCATTCCTTCTTGCCCTGCTGCTTGGCGGCCTCTGCGGTGATGACGCTTGCGCCGCTCATGCCGGAGCAGTTGATTTCAACGTGGTAATAGGTACCGCCGGCAGTGGCATAGTAGACCTTCTGGTCCGGATAGCAGATCGGGCAGGGGTTCTTGCCGCGCTGCTGTGCAACATCCTTGGTAACATTGGAAATGGAAGCACCGGGTTCAATGTTGCTGCAGCCTGCATTATTATGATAGTAGAGACCGGTTGCCGTCATGATAACGGTATTGGCGGATACCGGGGAGGAGCCGGAGCCATTATAAGTAGCAATGGGGGTGGCGGTGGCGTCCAGGGCCAGGGCGTCATGGATCTGGTTGGGATCGGTATCCACGCCGGGCTGGATCATCAGGTTATCACCGCTTGCATCGCCGCCCAGGCTGGTAACGCCCACATCGGGAGTGGCGATCACTTCAACCGTGGGGGTAGGCGTGGTCATGGTGATGGGCGGATTGGTGGTGGTATCGCCGGAGCCGGAGAAGATTGCGGAAATCAGCAGGATGACCAGGATGATAAACCACACTGCGGAGGCCGCGCTCACTGCCCAGCGGATAGGCATTTCGAAGCGGCGGCGGCGCCAGAGCAGATAGATGCCCAGCGGCGGCAGCAGGAACAGCAGAACGTAGGTTACCCAGTCGTTCTCATCCACATACTGCATCAGCGGGCTCTGGGGAGCATAGCCCTCATCGCCGTAATCCTCTGCATCCTCGTCGAGATAGCGGTCATCGTACTGGCCGTCTTCATCATCGCCGTAGTAATCATCGTCATCGGCGTAGCCGCCGTCATAGCCGTCATCGCCGTAGTCATCTTCATCGGCATAGCCATCGTCATAGCGGTCATCTTCGATATAATCATCTTCATAACCGTCGTCGTAGCCATCGTCCTCATAATCGTCCCCGGCGTAATCATCGGCATAATCGTCGAAATCATCATCGAAGCCTTTGGCGGAAGGCTGGGCAAAGCGTCCGGAATAATCGCCCGCGTCAAAATCCTCGCCGGGCACATAGTCGTCCCCCGCGAAATCTTCCTCGTCCAGGTACTCCTGATCGAGAAGCTCTTCTTCATTATAATCAGGCGCTTCATCCTTGGCTTTTTTACCAAAGCCCAGACGGCGAATCTCGCCATCGCCGAAGCGGAAGGCCAGTCCGTCCTTCGAAAGATTGAATTTCAGTTTTCCAAGCTTATGCGTCGCCATAAATTACCCACCTTTTATGATATACAGTTCTTTTTCGAAACTGCAGGGTCGTTTAGAGATATTTATACATAGAACCATTACAAGCATACAACAGAACCCCTTGACTGTCAATCCGGATAAATCGAAAAAAAATAGACACAACCTTGCGCTTTCTGTCTCTTTTTGTCTTAATCTAATTCACAGAGCTGTAATTTATTGAAATACTTTTGAAAAACATATAGAAACCACACGAAAGTCATAGTTTCCGGTGTCTTTTGTGCTATAATGCAGATTAGGATATCCCTGGGGATTCCAGGGCAGGGCGCAGCGGTTCAAAACCCAAGCGCCGGCAATCATGACGCAATATTTGGAGGTTATACATATGGCTAAATCCAAAAAAGGCCTGCGCATTGGCAATTACAGGATCACTCCCCTGGGCATCGGTACCCTGGTAGCCATCCTGCTCATTATTGTAGCCATCGTTGTGCTGCTGGTTCTCAATCCCTTTGGCGAGGATGGCCTGAAGCTCTTCAGCCAGCCTACGCCCACTCCGGAGCCCACGGCCACCGTGGCGCCCACTCCGGTTCCCACCCCCACTCCCACTCCCGAACCCACTCCCAGAGCGGTTACCGTGCGCTCCCTGGGTGAAAT
>JAGBAU010000174.1 GCA_017938785.1 Clostridia bacterium | reverse complement strand
GCGATGACCGGTACGGTAGTGAATCATGCAAAGGCAACAGCAAACGAATGAGCAGCTCTGTGCATTGGCCCGGCAGGGCGACAGAGATGCACAGAATCTGCTCATAGAGAATAACCTTGGTTTTATCCGGAAGACGGCATATGAAATATGGAGCACCCAGAAAGAACTGAATGAAGCCTTTCATATAGACATGGACGATCTGGTACAGGAGGGCACATGGAGCCTGTTCGGCTGCATTGATCGTTTTGACCCTGCAAAGGAGTTTCAGTTTATTACCTATGCCGCCATCGCCGTCCGCAATGCCATGCTGGACTATATCCGCTCACAGGCCACCACCTTTGAGGCGCGGTATCTGAACAGCATCGAATCGCTGGACACAGGAAGCACCCGATATACTTATGCCGGTGACCCGATGCGCCAGTCCCCCGAACAGATCTACCTTGCCAAGGAACGGCTGCGGGAGATTCACCATGCGTTGGCTACGATCCCCGACCGGGATCGGCAGTACCTGCACTACCGGTTTGGGTTCCATGATGATCAGGAGCATCCTTTGAATGAAACGGCAAGGCATTTTCATCTGTCCACCAGTCGGGCAAAATCTACAGAAGCAGATGCACTGGATCAGGTGCGGCGGAAACTATCACGGTAGTACCAGTCCGAGAATTACATGCGGAGCGATACCAAAACGAAACAACATCCAAATACAACCTTCGCATCAAACAGCAAATGCCGCAGAGAGGATTTCGATTCTTCTCTGCGGCATTCAACTTTATGTGGTTCTGAACTCGTTTCCTGCGTTGACAGTTGTACGGCGGGTATCTGCAGGATGTTCCTATGAAATCGTTTCAAAAGTAGTTATGCAGATGCTGCTTCCTTGCCCGGAACAATTCAGCCATAAAGCGTCTGTTATCCATCTGAACCAGCTCTGTCAGCCGGGCATCCAGACATTCCTGGAAGTCCATGGTGCTGACCACCAGCGCAGACAGTCCATTGACTGTGCAGCGCAGATCCGGTTCCTTCTCCGTTCGGGAAACCGTCAGCGTCTCTCCGTCGCCGGAGATCAGGAACCGCCCGTTGTTCGCGGCGATCTGATCATCGCTGACTTCGATGGTACAGCAGCCTGCCATTGCTGGAGCCGGAAGCATCCCCAGCACCTGTTCCGCATTGACGATGCGCACCATGCCGCCGCAGATATTCTCCTCGTCCACATGGTATGCGTCTGCCACCAGGTAGCGGATGGGCATGTCCTGGGGCATGACCAGCTTGACCGTGCCCACCTCGTTCATGCTGCGCAGCATGGCAAAGACAGCCTCCATGCCCTCGCGGCTGACATAGGCCAGATCGTCGATGGTCAGCAGCGTGCCGCCATTTTCTTTGGACATGGTACCGATCCAGTAGGCAATGGGTTCGTCCGCATCGTTGTACAGCACATAGCTGTGTTTCTGGTTTTCCCAGGGCGTACCGCTGCGGAGGTCCTTCCATTGTTCATCGGTGCGGAGTATCCCGAGGTTCTTGTCGGCAATGTAGCACTCGTACACCTGCTTCATGCCGCCGTCGGGTTCATCGGGCAGAATGCGGCGGATGGCAGCGGCCCGGTACAGATCTTTCCGCAGGCTGCCGGGACCGAACTTCATCGTATGCCGCATGATGCCCAGCTCATAGCCAAATTTTTGGTAGAACTCATGGCTGAAGGGGTACAGTGCGCTGAGGGCAAAGCCTTCATCGTACATACGGGGCAGATCAGCTTCAAAGATCTGCCGGATGGCACCCCGGCGGCGCTCTGCCGGATCGGTCACCACGCCGCCCACACCAAAGAAACGGCAGGTGTGCCCCTCGAAGCGGCAGTCCATGTCCAGCAGGATCATGCCGCCCAGCAGCGTGCCATCCTCGGCAAAGCAGCCGCGGTACTGGCGCAGCTTTTCGGCGGTCATGTCCTTCGGGGACAGGTTTTCCGTCTTCGTGGGGATGGTGAAGCAGATGGAGGACAGCTTGTTGTATGCTGCCAGCTCTTCCGTTTTCAGGCCGCGAACTTCGGTCATGGAAATTCCTCCTTAAAAGGCATTCAGCAGATCCAGAACCGTTTCCAGCTGGCAGGGTTTCACCTTGTCGGCGGGAATGCCCTGCTTCACACAGTCAGCAAAATAGCGGATCTCGTTGGCGTAGGCATTGGTAGCGGGCAAATCCAGACCGGCGCTCTCCCCTTCGGGCGAACCGACGTGGATCTTGCCGCCGTCCTTCTCGTACACCACCAGACCTTCGTGGCCGCTGACCACCACAGCCTTCTCAAACTGGAAGCGGAAGCCTGCGTTGAAATTGAAGCTCTGGGGCGCATACCACGCAGCCTCGCTGTGGATGGTGAAGTCGCCGAAGTCATACTGCGCCATCAGGTGATCCTGATCCTCCCGGCGGGTGCGGCAGCGGGCGGCGTTCACCGGCTTGCCGAAGGCGTACACCATGAAATCCAGGTCGTGGATATGCAGGTCGAAGGGCACCAGGCCGCTGCGCTTCTCGTCGGCCATCCAGTTGTCCCAGCTCCAGGCGGGCATGTTGCCCAGACGGGTCATGGTGCCGGACAGGAGCTTTCCGTATTTGCCGGTATCGTAGAGCTGTTTCATGAACTCGTATTCCGGCCAGAAGCGCAGCACCTGCGCCACCATGAAGGTCACATGGTTACGCTCCGCCGCTGCGTAGATGCGGGCCACGTCCTCCGTTTTGAGGGAGATGGGCTTCTCGCAGAGCACATGGATGCCCTTCTCCAACGCCTGCACCGCCGCATCTGCGTGCAGGTAGGTAGGCAGACAGATGTCCAGAATGTCCAACTTTTCCGCATCAAGCATCTCCGTCAGGCTTGCATAGCAGCGTTTGCCGGGATAGGGCTTCATCTGCTCCGGGCGGATATCGCACAGAGCCACCAGCTCTGCATCCTCCATCTGCTCCCAGCAGGGAATGTGAGCGCCGCTGATGCCGCCCACGCCGATCAGACCAACCTTCAACATGGCTTTACCCTCCATACACTTCGTTCACGATATTCTCCAGATACGCCTTGGCATAGCGGATGTCTTCCTCCTGCTGCTCGCCGGAGATCTCCCGCTCGATGGTCACGTAAGAGTCGTAACCCAGCTCCTTCAGCTTGCGGAACAGGGCGCGGAAGTCCACCTTGCCGTCGCCGATGCGCACCTCGCAGCCCAGATCATGGCCGTTGGTGGGATAGAAGCCATCCTTGGCGTGCAGGTTACGCACGTATTTGCCGAACACATCCAGCGCATCCACCGGGTTGGCCTTGCCGTAGAGGATCAGGTTGGCGGTGTCCAGATTGACCGCCAGGTTGTCCGTGCCCACCTGCTCAAAGCAGCGCAGCATGGTCACCGGGGTCTCCTGACCCGTTTCAAACAGCAGGTACTGGCCGTTCTTCTTCAGATACTGCGCCACGGTGCGGATGGCGTCGCACAGCGGCTCAAAGTTGGGATCATAGGGGTTTTCCGGGATGAAGCCCATGTGGGTCGCCACGTCCGTCAGGCCGATGCGGTGGGCGAAATCTGCGCCGTCGCAGAGGTTCTGCACACGCATGGCACGGTACTCCGGCGGCACCAGGCCCAGGGTCTTCTGGCCCTCGTAGAAGTTCCACACCGTCGGGCCCTCCCAGCCGCACCAGAAGGAGGAAATCTCAATACCGTACTTGTCCGCCAGTGCACGGATGCCGTCGGCGTTCTCATTTGTCCATTTTTGAGGTTCCCAGGAATTGATCTGGCAGGAGGCAAAGCCGAATTCACGGAGCCTGATGAAGCTCTTCTCCGTCTCCTCCAGCGAGTGAAAATACAACATGGTTCCGATTTTCATAATTTTGCCCTCCGTTCACTTGTCTTGCCGATGATTTCATGATACCATATCATCAGGGATAACCGACAGAAGAATATTGTCCTGTTCTTTTGTGATTTTGACTTTTGAGGGTGCGTATATGCAAGCATTCAAAGAAGTGACGCCCGTGCAGTATGATGACAGCGGCGTCTGCGTCCTGACGGATTTTGTCTTTCAGCCGAAGGAAACCTGCCTGACCATCCATTGGCACGACAGAATGGAGCTGCTGCTGATCCGCGAGGGCAGCCTCGATTTCTACCTGAACGAGCAGCTGGTGGGCACAGCCCGTGCCGGGGAGGTGGCCATCGCCGCGCCCCGCCAGCCCCATGCTGCCATTGCAGGCAGCGAAGGTGTGGTTTATGATGCGGTGATGTTTGAGGCTGACACATTCCTCAACGCCGCGCCTGCTGCAGCGGACTTCCTCCGTCCCCTGCTGGAAGGGCGCATTGATCTACGCCCGGTATCCAACTCGCTGTGGGATGCAGCCGATGCAGTGATCCGTTTGTCCGAGCAGCAGCCCATGCAAGCCATCGGGTACATCTACCATCTGCTCGCTGCCATGATGGAGAGCTGCGTTGTTACCATTTATCCTTCCGGCGCGTCAGATCAGCGGTTTCGCGAGGTCGTGGAATATGTAAATGTCCACTACACCGACCCGCTGACCACAGCCCTGCTCAGCGGGCGCTTCGGGTACGACGAGGCGTACTTCTGCCGCCGTTTCAAGAAGGCGACGGGCCTGACCGTCCTTCGCTACATTGAGGTACTCCGGCTGGAAATGGCAAAGCGGCTACTGCTGGAAACAGACGCAGAAATAAGCCGCATCGCAGCCCAGTGCGGTTTTGGGGATGTGTGCTATTTTTCGCATCGGTTCCACCGGCATGTGGGAATGGCACCGTCGGCATTCAGGAGGGGCCGATAAGGCTTTATATATCTGATGTATAGAGGGCTTTTCACATATTACCGCTTTATCTTCGAATTCTTCCATGTTTTTCAAGCTCAAATCCCACAGTATTGTGTAATTTGGGCTTGTTTTTCTTACAACTATTGCATATAATAAAAATGTGATTATCAAGCACGTAAAACCCAATAAAAGTGTGAAGGACTGTTCTAATGGAACGACTTATCATGAATAAGCTGGTAGCGTGGAAGAACTCCCCCTACCGCAAGCCATTGATCCTCAAGGGTGTTCGTCAGGTGGGCAAGACCTGGCTCCTGAAAGAGTTTGGCAAACGCTATTATGAAAACACTGCCTACTTCAACTTCGATGAGAACGAGGAGTACCGGCAGTTCTTT
>JAGBAU010000017.1 GCA_017938785.1 Clostridia bacterium | reverse complement strand
CGCCGGTGATGCTCAGGCACATGGCCGGAATGGCCAGGGCGAAGATCACCTGGCCCGCTGCGATGCGGGTGATCAGGGAGGAGATGTTGCTTGCCAGGTTGACCGGCTTGGAAGTGGCGGAGGCGGTCACCATATCCATACCCGTGAGGGCGGTGAACAGCAGGATCAGGAAGGTGCCGGTGCCGGGGCCGAAGAAGCCGTCGTAGGTACCCACGATCAGGCCGGAGAGCAGGCAGAGGAAGAGGGTTTTATTGGTGACCGGCTTGGGTTTGGCATCCACATCCTTCTTCATGATGACCAGCACGCCTACGATGGGGGTGGCGACGATCATGAAGATGTGCATGAAGCGGCTGCTGAGCAGCATGGAAAGCTGAGTGCCCAGCCATGCGCCCGGAAGTGCGCCCAGGGCTGCGATCAGCGCGGGCTTCCACAGGATTTTGCCGCCCTTGAAATAGCGCAGCACGGAGGACAGGGTGCCGAAGCACGCGGAAAACTTGTTGCAGCCGGAGGCCAGGCCGTAATCCAGGCCTGCCAGGGTATATGCCGGCAGGGAGATCAGTCCGCCGCCGCCGCTGATGGAATCCACCACTGCCGCAAGGAAAACCATGGGCAGCACAATCAGGTAAGTGGTAATCGAAAGTTCCATAATGTATTCACTCCAAAATTTGTTCCTTATAAGAATAGCGGACGGACGAAGTCGTCGCGCGGGCCGGAAGCTCCCGAAGGGAGATTTCGGTATTCTTCCTATATTACCAACTATTATTATAGCACTTATATAGGGAAATACCGTGTATCAAAAACGACGTTTTGGCATCGATTGTGTTGAAAATCCGGCACGAAGGCAACCTTCCGGTTACAAGATACGTCTGAAGGGGGAATGCGCTTGCGCCGAAGCCCGATCAAAGTTATAATGAGGGATAGAAAAGAAGCTGGAGGTGTGCCCATGAGCGCCAATGCATATGAAATCCTGGCCCTGGCGATGCGCTATGTTTTTGCCGGGCTGATGGTGCTGATCGTGCTCAGGGCATGGCGCATCTCCCTGGTGGACAGCCGCCGGGCCACGAAGCTGCGCAGGCTTTCCCCTGATACGGGCATCATCGGCGAGATGCTGGTGGTGAACGGCAGCGAGCGTGCCCGCCCAGGTATGCACTATCCGGTCACCCTGGAGGGTACCATCGGCTCCAACCGCCGCGCGGATATCCGCGTGCGCCACTCCACGGTGCGCGGCCGTCATGCCATCTACCAGATGACCGACGAGGGCCTGTTCGTGCGCGGTCATGCCAATGCCCGCATCCGGGATAAGTTCGGCAGGGGTGCGCGCGAGCTCATGCTGCAGGACGGCGATATTCTGCGCATAGGCGATGTGGCGCTGATGCTGGTGCTCACCGACGGCGGCAGCGAACCCGAGGAAATGAACCGCCGCGTGCTTCGCCGGCGCATGCGCAGCCGGCAGGGAATACCGGATGACGAGGGCTTTGACGACAGTGTATTTGAAACCTTCGAGCACTTCGAACCGGAACCGGAGGCGGATGATCTGTTCCTGTCCAATCCCGCCAGCGCCTTCGACCGCCGGGCGGATGAATACGATGAATTCGATAATTTTTGAAATAGAGGAAGATGACCATGCTTCAGGAAATTGAACCCCGCCATCTGGATAATCAGTATCATCCCGTTCCCGTGGGTCCCGGCGCAAGGATTTGCGTGTTCCGGGACAAGGATGTGCTCGTTTCCCGCCGGGAGGAGAGCGTAATCCTGCCTGATTGGGAGCTTCTGAAGGACGATATCGTGCGCAGCGTGTACCTCTTTTCCGTGGATGAGGAGCCTTACTTCCTGGCTGAACTCCGGGAGGATGCGGTTCTGCCCGAGGGTTACATGTTTGACAACGTGCGCTCCCACCGCAGGCTCCAGCCCAAGTATACCGTGTATGCGGAGATGACCGCCTGGCACCTGTACATCTGGTACAGGGACAACTGCTTCTGCGGCCGCTGCGGCCACCGCACCGTGCACGATGGAAAGCTGCGCATGCTCTCCTGCCCCGATTGCGGCAATATGATCTTCCCGAAGATCTGCCCGGCCATCATCGTGGGCGTGATCAACGGAGACCATATCCTGCTGACCAAGTATTCGGGCCGCGCCTACAAGAACTATGCCCTAATCGCGGGCTTCACTGAAATCGGCGAGACCGCCGAGGACACCGTGCGCCGCGAGGTATTTGAAGAAGCGGGTGTGCACGTGAAGAACATCCGCTACTGGGGCACCCAGCCCTGGGGCATCGATTCCGACCTGCTGCTGGGCTACTTCGCCGACCTGGACGGCTCCGCCGAAATCACCATGGACCGGGAAGAACTCTCCGTTGCGGGCTGGTTCCACCGGGATGAAATGGACATTCCTGCGGATGATGTGAGCCTCACCAACGATATGATCCGTGCGTTCATTGAGAACCGCCATCCCCGTTGAACGATAAATCCCTGAAAGGAGGCGCGCAATGCGCTCTCGTAAGATCGAAAAAATGCGCCGGGCGCTGATGCGCTCCAATACGCGCCTGCTGCTCACCGCCGTGGTGGCCTTTCAGGCGCTGGCGCTGGGGCTGCTCGCCCTGCGGCCGGGCAATGAAAGCCTGCAGCCGCTGATCCTGGCGGTGGCTGTCCCCCTGGGCACCATACTGATTACCAACATCATGGGCAAAATCTGGCCCGTGGACCGGGCAATACTGATTCTCGTGCTGCTGCTCTGCTCCATAGGCATCATATCCCTGTCCGCCATCTGCCGGTCGGAGGAGACGCCCCGTACCCAGGCCGTCTATGCGGCGGCGGGCGTGGTAGCCATGTTCATCGGCGCAGGGCTGATTCGCGGCCTGTCCCGGTGGAAGAAGGCCGCACCGGTGCTGATGGTGCTGTGCGCGCTGGCGCTTCTGTCCCCCTGGGTGATCGGCTCCTGGTACCAGGGCGCGCGCAACTGGGTAAACATCGGCCCCATCTCCGGCCAGCCCAGTGAATTTATGAAACCCGTATTGATCGTCATCCTGGCGGCGGGCTTTTCCAACCGTCCCCGCTTTGCCAAGTGCCTGCCCACCATCGCCTATGCGGCACTTTGCTGCGCCATTTTGCTCACCGAGCGCGATTTGGGCGCACTGCTTCTGTACTTTTTGACTACGGTACTGATGTACTATGTGGCCAGCTCCAACGGCGCGCTGGTGTTCGCCGG
>JAGBAU010000173.1 GCA_017938785.1 Clostridia bacterium | reverse complement strand
CGCCGCCAGGCGGAAATCGCCATCGAAACCTGCGATGTGATCCTGTTCTTCGTGGACGGCAAAACCGGCATGACCGCCGATGATGAATCCGTTGCGGATATGCTGCGCAAGGCCGGCAAGCCCATGATGGTCGTCGTCAACAAGATCGATAACGTCAAGCAGCTCAACGATGTATATGAGTTCTACAACCTGGGCCTGGGCGATCCCATCGGCATCTCCAGCGTGAACCTTCTGAACCTGGGCGATCTGCTGGAGGAATTGTGCAAGTTCTTCCCCGATCCCGAGGAAGAGGACGAGGAAGAGGACGAAAACAAGCCCATCCAGCTGGCCATCTGCGGCAAGCCCAACGTGGGCAAGTCAAGCCTTACCAACAAGCTCCTGGGCCAGGAGCGCGTGATGGTATCCGATATCGCAGGCACCACCCGCGACGCCATCGATACCCTCTTCACCGATGAATCCGGCCAGGACTTCGTCATCATCGACACCGCAGGCATCCGCCGCAAGCGCGCCATCGGCTACCAGACCCTGGAACGCTTCTCCATCGTGCGCGCCCTCGCCGCCATCGACCGCTGCGATGTGGCCCTGATGGTCATCGACGCCACCCAGGGCGTCACCGAGCAGGATACCAAGATCGCCGGCTACATCGATGAACAGGGCAAGGCCGCCATCATCGTCATCAACAAGTGGGACGCCATCGAGAAGGACACCGGCACCATGAACGAATACATCGCCAAGGTGCGCGAAGGTTTGAAGTTCATGAGCTATGCGCCCGTGCTGTTCATCTCCGCCCTCACGGGCCAGCGCGTCAACAAGGTGCTGGAGAAGGTCAAGGAGGTCTGCTACGAATCCCGCCGCCGCATCACCACGGGCCTGCTCAACGACATCCTCACCGACGCACAGGCAGCCCTGCAGCCCCCGGCAACCTCCGGCCGCAGGCTCAAGATTTACTACGCCACCCAGCAGGGTGTGCAGCCGCCCACGTTCGTGATGTTCGTAAACGATGAAAAGCTGATGCATTTCTCCTACGAGCGCTATCTCGAAAAGCAGTTCCGCAAGTCCTTCGGATTTGAGGGAACGCCGCTCAAATTCATACTTCGTGAAAAGAAAAGGGATGAACAGTGATGGCAATCTGGCTTAAGTATGTTCTCATCGCCGTGATCGGCTATCTGCTGGGCAATATCTCCGTGGGCATCCTGATCGCCCGGCTGTACGGCATCAAGGATATCCGGAAAGTCGGCAGCGGCAACGCCGGCACCACCAATGTGCTCAGGAACCTGGGCTGGGTGCCCAGCGTGCTCACCCTCGTGGGCGACTGCCTGAAGGGCCTGGTCGCAGCGCTCATCGGCAAGTGGCTGGCAGGCGATATCGGCCTGCTGATCGGCGGAAACGCCGCCGTCATCGGCCACGATTTCCCCGTGTTTTTCAAGTTCAAGGGCGGCAAGGGCATTGCCACGAACCTGGGTCTCATCCTGGTGGCCAATCCGGCCATCGCCGTGGGGCTCACCATCGCGGTGCTCATCGTGGTGGCCGTCAGCCGTTACATGTCGCTGGGCAGCATCATGGCCTGCTTTGCCTATCCTGCGCTGGTGGCCATCCTGATGCGCGGCAATCCCCATTACGCCGCCTATGTGGGCTTTGGCGTCTTCGCCGGCGCGCTGGCGTTTTACTGCCACAGATCGAACCTGGTCCGCCTGATCAAGGGCCAGGAAAACCGGCTGGATTTCAAGAAGATTTCCAGCCTGCACAGCAAGATGAAATTGAAATAAACATATAAAGGAGATCACCATTATGAAGTACCTGATTGGTCTGGACGTGGGCACCTCCGGCGCGAAGTGCATCATGATCGACGAAAGCGGCAAGGTTGTCGCTTCCTCCACCCAGGAATACCCCCTCTCCACGCCCCGTCCCGGCTGGGCGGAGCAGAACCCCGCCGACTGGTGGGACGGCGTTGTGCGCGGCCTGAAGGTCATCCTGGAAAAGGCAAACGTCGCTGCAGAAGATATCCTGGGCCTCTCCTACTCCGGCCAGATGCACGGCCTGGTTGCCCTGGATGAGAACAACGAAGTCATTCGCCCCGCCATCCTGTGGTGCGACCAGCGCACCCAGAAGCAGTGCGACTGGATCACTGAAAAGGCAGGCGGCCTTGAGAAGCTGCTCACCTACACCAACAACCGCATGCTCACCGGCTACACCGGCGGCAAGATCCTGTGGCTGCGCGATGAAGAGCCTGATAACTTCGCCAAGATGAAGACCTTCGTCTGCCCCAAGGATTACATCCGTTTCCTGATGACCGGCGAAATCATGATCGACGTTTCCGACGCCTCCGGCACCGGCTTCTTCGATACCAAGAATCGCAAGTGGTCTGACGAGCTGATCGCCATCGCAGGCCTGGACAAGGCCATCTTCCCGGTCGCCGTCGAATCCACCACCCTGGCCGGCCGCGTAACCAAGGAAGTTGCCCAGCTGACGGGCCTTCCCGAGGGCCTGCCCTGCTACGCAGGCGGCGGCGACGCGGTTATCCAGGCGGTTGGTTCCGGCCTGGTCAAGCCCGGCATCCTGGGCGTGGTCATCGGCACCAGCGGCAACGTCACCACCGGCATGGACCACTACGAGGATAACCCCAACGGCGCACTGCAGATGTTCTGCGGCAACGAGCCCGGCCTGTACACCGGCATCGGCTGCACCCTGTCCGCAGGCGGCTCCTACCGCTGGTACCGCGACACCCTCTGTGAGGGCGCGATCAAGCAGTCCAAGGAAAGCGGCGAAAATGTCTACGACATCATGGGCAAGGAGGCGGAATCCTCCGTTCCCGGCGCACACGGCGTGGTCTTCACCCCCTACCTCTCCGGCGAACGCTGCCCCTATCCGGATCCCAACTGCCGCGGCAGCTTCTACGGCATGAGCCTTTCCACCACCCGCGGCGACATCACCCGCTCCGTGATGGAGGGCGTGACCTATTCCCTGTGCCAGCTGGTTGACATCTTCGGCGGCATGACCAAGCTCGACAAGGTCTACACCGCAGGCGGCGGCGCTTTCAGCCCCCTGTGGCGGCAGATGCAGGCCGACATTTTCAACCTGCCCGTCTATACCATGTCCGCTGCCAGCGAGGGCGGCGCTTACGGCGCTGTGCTCGTCGCCGGTATCGGCGCAGGCCTGTGGAAGAACCTCGGCGAGGCTGTTCAGGTCATCACCCCCGAAACCGAATGCCAGCCCATGCCTGAGAACCAGGAAGGCTATAAGAAGTCCTACGAAATCTACAAGAAGATCTACCCCGCCCTCAAGCCCGTCTACGACCTCTCCGCCAAAATGGGATTTTGATCCAATTGCTGCCGCGCTGGCTGAGCCAGCAGCATTCGCTGCCGCGCTCAGCATGACCGAATCGCACGCGGCTATGGTAGCCGCTCCGATTCTGCCCTCCTTTTCTTGTAGGGCATAGCAGTAACACGACGACCCCGAAGGCCACTGATTCAAGCCTTCGGGGTCTTCCTTCGTCTTGGCAGCGCTGTTCGTCTCCCGGATGAGGTGTTTGCATTCGATCGTATTCCAATCTCTGCCCACCCGTAGGGGCGAGCATTGCTCGCCCGCCGTAAACCCCAACGCCTACCAAACCCGACGGGCGGTCAATGACCGCCCCTACAAGAACGACGATACAAATGAAGCCCTAACGCCCCAAAACAAACACAGACCCCGACAGCTTGGATCAATGGCTGTCGGGGTCGTTAGGCTTGTAATACCATGAAAAAGAAACGTACCGCAGGAGTTGAGTCATTACCACAATGGCGAAAACTCCGTCGTTATTGAGCGGCAGCAAATGGCTCCAAGCTCAGCTTGGCAGACCCCGACAGCTTGGATCAATGGCTGTCGGG
>JAGBAU010000172.1 GCA_017938785.1 Clostridia bacterium | reverse complement strand
TGTCCTCCATAATTCGTGATATAAAGAGAAAATCCCGTCTGACTTCCTGTTAGAAATCAGACGGGATTTGTCCGTATGCACCCCGGAAACCGTCAGCTAACAGTTGATAAGTAAATTAGTTCCTTATCACTGTTAAACCAAGGTTTTCGAGGCTTTTTTTGTTCCCAATGCAATCAACCGGGCCGGTATGGCTGATGGAAATATTATTCAACGTTGCGATGGCGCGCTTCCATGGCAGCATGATCCAGCTGCATCTTTTCTTCCAGCATCACGATGATGATGTCATAGAGCAGGAAGCAGTGCTGCTCGAACAGTGCACCCATGGGCTGAATGGAGGGAACGCAGCGTTCATCGGTGCCATTGAACACGCATGCAGGTACAAACAGAACATGGTCTGCCAGAGCCGGAGTCTTCTGCTTGGGAGTACCGGTGACAACGGCGATGGTTGCGCCGCTCTTCTTGCCCTGCTCCACAACATAGTGGATATGGCCGATCTGACCGGAACCGTTCACTGCGATGAACAGATCACCCTTGGTCATGCCGGGGGTGGTATCGTCCCAGATCCAGTGAACTTCCTTGCCCAGATGCATCAGGCGCATGGCAAATGCACGGGCAGCGATGCCCTCACGTCCAACGCCCATCACAAAGATGCGGTTGGAAGCGATGATCGCCTCCATAAACGCTTCCAGCTCGGGAATATCCTGAGCCTCGAATACTGCACGGTGCTCGTTCAAAACGGTGTTGTAGAGTTCTTCATAACGCTTGCCGATATTCATGTGCAAACTCCTTTCTTGGGTCATGCCTTCTGTGCGGATTTGAAGCGAACCTTCTTCGCCTGCTTATCGGAGATATAGTTGAGGCCCATTACGATGATCAGGATGGAACCCCAGATGAGCTTCTTTGCATAGGGCGAGAAGCGCAGGATGGTGAACGCGCTGGAGAGCAGCTGCATCAGCAGGATTGCACACACAACGCCCGCCACCTTGCCGCGACCGCCGTCGGGATGGATGCCGCCGATAACGCACACCAGCATGGCCTGCAGCTGATAGGTATCGCCGTAGCCCACCTTTGCGGAATTGACGCGGCTGATGATGATCAGGCCGGCGATGCCGCTGAGCACGCCGATGAGCACGAAGATGCCCATGCACATGCGTTCATTGTTGATGGCAGAGAAGCGGGAAGCGATGGGATTCCCGCCGTAGAGGTAAACCTTGCGGCCGAAGCCCGTGCGTCCGAGCACCAGCGCCAGCACCAGCGCCGCAACCACGAACATGATAAAGATTACCGGAATGCCGCCCAGTTCAGCGGTGCCGAACTTGGTGAATTTCTCCGGGAGGCCGGTGATGCCCTTACCTCCCGTGAGCGCCATACCGATACCGGTGTAGAGGGTCATGGTACCCAGAGTTGCAATGAGGGGGGTGGCAGACAGCTTCGCCACCATGAAGCCGTTGAACAGGCCGAACAGGGTGGCAGAACCCATGGCCACGATGATTGCGAGTGCGATTGCCGCATTCTCGCTCAGGCCGGGCAGCCAGCGTCCGGTGAGGATCATGGCCGCAAAAATACCCGAGGTGTTCGCAATGGATACGATGGAAAGGTCGATGCCGCCGATCATGAAGGACAGCATCATGCCCATGGCCAGAAAACCGAATTCCGGAATCTGGTAGGACATGGAACGCAGGTTGCGTGCAGAATACATGGATTTGCCAAATGCAAACGCAAACACAACCATCACCAGCAGAAGGACGCCGAAGAGAATCGTCAGATTTCTTTCGGACTTGATGTATTTCTTGATTTTCTCCATACGCAACCTCCTTACTCGGTGAAGATCAGATTCCTGCGGTTCCTGATCCTGGTCTGATAGGAGGTAACCGCCACGGAGAGTACCAGCAGCGATCCCACAAACAGGTTGTTCCAGGAGGAAGACAGGCCCAGGAAGATCAGCGTGGTGTTCAGCAGATAGATGACGGCCGTGCCCAGCAGCACACCCAGGATCTTGCCCTGGCCGCCCGTAGCCTTGGTACCGCCGATCACCGCCGCGGCAATGACCATCAGTTCATCGCCCACCAGCTTGTTGGGATACACCGCATTGACCTGGGAGATGTACATCACGCCCATCACACCCGCCAGCAGGCCCATGTAGCCATAGGCGAACAGGCGAATCTTCAGGGGATTGAAACCGGCACGAATGGCGGATTCTTCGGAGTTGCCCAGCGCCAGCACACCGCGGCCGATCATGGTACGGTTGATGATGAACCAGGTCAGGAAAACAACGATCACCACCGGAATTACGGAAGTCGTAAGGCCCATGACGCCGGCGTCGGTCTGCACCTTGAACAGGGTGGACGAACCAAACTTGCTCAGGCAGGGCGGCATCACGCCCGCACCGTAAGTCTTGTCGCTGATGAACGTGGTCATAACGCCATGGAACAGGTTCTGAGTACCCAGGGTAATGATGAACGCCGGCAAGCGAAGCCAGTGCACCAGCAGGGCATTGATCAGGCCCAGGATCAGGCCCATGGACATGGAGAAAACAAATGCAAATGCCAGGGAATTGATGCCTGTCTTGATCATCACAAAGGCGCTGACGTAGCTGCCGAACAGGGCGCTTGCCATGAAGGATACGTCGATACCGCCGGAGAGCATGATGACCAGCAGACCCATGGCAACCACCATGGAGCAGGAAGAAGAACGGATGATGTCAAAGAGCGTTTCAAAGCTCAAAAACATCGGATTCGCAACTGCAACCACGATACAGTACAGGATGATAATGGCGATCAGGATCTTTTCAGATCCGGTAACGAGCTTGCGTTTCATGCCTTCATCTCCTTTCCCATATGTGCGTTTGCATCGCTGATCAGATCCGCAATGCGCTTGGCCGCATCTTCACGAACCAGGTCTTCCTCTTCCAGCCTGGCAACGCAGCGGTGGTTGGCCATGATCATCACGCGGTTGGAGTTGGCCATAAGCTCCTCCAGCTCATCGGTAATCAGGATCACCGCCATACCTTCCGAAGCGAAGCGCTGGATCATTTCATAAATCTCCGCCTTGGAGCCAATATCCACGCCGACAGTGGGCGTATCCATGATGAACACGCGCGGATTGGTACCCGCCCACTTGGC
>JAGBAU010000171.1 GCA_017938785.1 Clostridia bacterium | reverse complement strand
TAAAGAACGGAATCCGTAAGGATTCCGTTCTTTTGCTTATTGATTTCGCTCGCAGTAGATGCGCACGGCTTCGCCGGCGAAATCAGCGGTGCCCTTGCCGCCCACGCGGTCGATGTTTTCGGTCATCTCGCCGCCGCCGGAGTACATCTTGCCCAGACCTGCGAGGAGCTGCACGGTGCAGGTATAGAAGTGCTCGGTGATGAAGGCGCGCAGTTCTGCCACCAGTGCCTGGGCGGTATCAGATGCAGGCCCCTGATCCATCGCGGCGCCGAAGCGGGCGAAGATTTCCATCATATCCGCACCGGCGCGCAGGTCATCCTCCTTGGTTTTGCCCTGTTGCTTCTGCTCAAATTCCTTCCATACATCGGTTTTGCCCCAGTTTTCTTTGGCACGGGCGCAGTATTCATCTATTTGACGGGTATCGAATGCAGAAAAATCCAAATTTCTCACTCCAAGCATTTGTATTCCGCAGGCGAAGGTAATCAGGTTCTCCAGATGTTCCTTTTTGAGGGTCAACAACTCTACCTGCTGGGCGAGTATGCGCGTGCGGTCACAGTCCGGACTTTCCAGGATGCGATGGATTTCCTTCAGCGGAAATTGCAGTTCCCGGTACATCAAGATCAGCTGCAGCCGTTCCAGTGCATCATCATCGTAGAGCCGGTAACCCGCATCCGTCAGGCCGCTGGGCTTGAGCAGACCGATCTGGTCGTAATAGCGCAGCGTGCGCACGCTCACGCCGGTGAGCCTGGATACCTCATTTACGGTTTTCATTTCTTCACCCCCGTGCCTATAGAATAAACCATGACGCAGGTGGAGAGTCAAGGGGTTTCAATAAAAAAGACGGCTCCAGCCGTCTTTTTTATGTTGATTAACCAATGGTTTCACCGGCAAGCTTTTCGTAATACAGGGCCATGGCGCTGTGATCCTTCACTTCATTGCCGTCAGCCTTCAGGGTCTGGAAGATCTGCATGGCCATGGCGGTCAGGGGCATGGGGGAGCCGTTTGCCTCACCGGTGTCCAGGGCGTTGTGCAAATCCTTGATGTGCAGGTTGATGCGGAAGCCGGGGTTGAATTCACCGGCGATCATCATGGGAGCCTTGGCATTCATAACCGTGGAACCTGCCAGGCCGCCCTTGATGGCGTTGAATACACGCTCAGGATCTGCGCCGGACTTCTTTGCCAGCATCAGGCCTTCGGCCAGGGCTGCGATGTTCAGGGCGACGATGACCTGGTTGGTCAGCTTGCAGGTGTTGCCGCTGCCGATGTCGCCCACCAGCGTAGCGCTGGAGCCCATCACGTCAAACAGGGGCTTGGCACGCTCGAAGTCAGCCTCCTCGCCGCCGACCATGATGGCCAGGCTGCCGTCGATGGCCTTGGGCTCGCCGCCGGATACCGGAGCGTCGATCATGCGGATGTTCTTTTCTGCGAGTGCGGCATGAATCTCCTTGGCGGCTTCCGGCGCGATGGAGCTCATATCCACCAGCAGGGTGCCGGGTTTTGCATTTTCGGCGATGCCACCTTCACCCAAGGCCACAGCCTTCACGTGGGGGCTGTTGGGCAGCATGGTGACGATGGTATCGGCGTTTTCGCAGACTTCGGCGATGGATGCGCAGGCATTTGCACCGGCGGCGGCCACATCGTCCACGGCGGCGCGGACGCAGTCATATACATACAGGGTGTAACCGGCTTTCACCAGATTCTTTGCCATGGGCTTGCCCATGATGCCGAGACCAATGAAACCAATATTCATATTTATTTCCTCCTCAAATGTTTTTGAGCACATTCCAGCCGTCGTTTACGAACTGGTCCAGGGTGCGGTTGCAGGAACCGAAGGTGATGAATTCCTCAATCTTCATGCCGTCCGGCTCATAGGCCTTGCGGAATTCAGGCATCTTCATCAGGCGGTCGATGATGGCGGGATCCACGGGGCGGCTGATGCGCTCCTCGAATTCGGTCACGCCCTCCAGCATCTCGGAAATTGCCGGGGCGATGGACATGATCATCTTTGCACCGGCCAGGTCGGTGATGTGGTGACCACCGCGGCAGCCTGCGGGCATGAGTACGGCGTCATACTTGCGCTCCTCGAAGATTTCATAGGCGCGCTTGATGGCAGCAACGCCTGCCCACACGATGTCCTTCTCGGTGGCTTCGGCGCGGGAATCGTACATCACATCGCGCAGATAGTCGTCCAGGCGGCCCACCATCAGTACGGCGATGCCCAGACCGGGCTCGACGCCGTTTTTACGGGCGCAGTCATGTCCGCGCTGTATGGCTTCACCGACGGCCAGAACCTGGGGAACGGTGAAGCTCACGGTAGCGGCCACGTTCATGCCCAGTGCGGCGCATTCCTCGATGGCTTCGATGCCGGCGCGGGTGGCAGGAATCTTGATGACGATGTTGTCACCGCAGGCGGCGTATTTCTTTGCGTTGGCCAGCATAATCTCCGTGCGACCGGGATGACAGGGGTTGACCTGTGCGCAGCAGTAGCCCTTGCCAAACCCCTGTGCGCGGAAGGGCTTGAGCTTCTTTGCCAGTTCGGTAACGGTCATGCAGATCAGTTCTTCACACTTTTCATCGCCGCTGAGCTTCTTGCCTGCGGCAATGATTTCCGGCCAGGATTCGGGGGTCTTGGTCAGCGTTGCGCCGATCAGGAAGGGGTTGGTGGTCATGCCGCAGGCGCCGTTGGAAATACCGATTTCCAGCTCGCGCAGGATGGCGCTGTCGTGCCAGTAGATGGACTGGGTGTTGGAAGATAACCAGCGAAGATATGCGTTTTCTTTCAAAATGGGTCCCTCCTCGAACTACGATCTGTCACCGGTATACCGGTGTGTTGATATTATAATACATCACTTTTGGGGGTGTTGTCAAGAATGTAAAAATTCGATATAATAATTTTAGAAATGCGTTTTGGAGGTGTCAAAATGCTTCGGTTGTATAAAAAGAGCCTGCTGGGTTTTTCCCTGGTATGGATCGGAATGTATGTGGTTGGATTCAGTCTTGCGGATGGTTTTTCCGAAAAGTTGGGTATCGCCAAAATCATCACCGCACCGCTTGGCATCGTGCTGAGCATCCTTCTGCTTATCTGGCTGTACAGGCATGATCTGGCGCGGGCTTCGGGCCTGCGCGCTTTCCGTGGAAGCGGATGTGCATACCTGTGGTTTATTCCTCTGGTTGTGATTTCCAGCTGCAACCTCTGGCTGGGTGTGGGCATGCAGCATACGGTTCTTGAAACAGCGCTGTACATGCTGAGTATGCTGTGCGTTGGCTTCCTGGAGGAAGTGATCTTCCGCGGCTTTTTGTACCGGGCAATGCGGGATGAAGGCACGCGCTGCGCCATCCTGATCTCCGGCGTGACCTTTGGCATCGGACACATCGTGAACCTGCTGAATGGTGCAGAGTTTCTGCCCACCCTGATGCAGATTTGCTATGCCACGGCCATCGGCGTGCTGTTCACGGT
>JAGBAU010000170.1 GCA_017938785.1 Clostridia bacterium | reverse complement strand
CCTGCGCTGGGCGTGCGCGCCATCCGCATCTGCCTGAACCGTCCCGAGGTGTTCAAGCCCCAGCTGCGTGCGCTCTACCGTGCATCCGCCTATGGCAAGGTTGCCATCATGTTCCCCATGATCACCTCCCTCTGGGAAGTGCGTGAATGCAAGCGCGCCTGCCAGAAGGTGATGGCCGAACTGGAGAAGGAAGGTATTCCTTTCGATAAGGATACCGAGATCGGCATCATGATCGAAACGCCGGCGTCCGTGTTCATTGCGGAAGAACTGGCGAAGGAAGTGGATTTCTTCTCTGTGGGCACCAATGATCTGACTCAGTATACCCTGGCATGCGACCGCCAGGCAAATGATCTGGGCAAGTTCTTCGATCCCCACCATCCGGCCGTGCTTCGTGCACTGAAGATGGTTACCGAAGCGGCCCATAAGGCAGGCATCTGGGTAGGTATCTGCGGCGAACTGGGCGCAGATCTCGATCTGCTGCCCACCTTCCTGGCCATCGGCATTGATGAACTTTCCGTATCTCCTGCCTCCGTGCTTCCCCTGCGCGCCCAGATCCGCAAGTCCATCGCCAAAACCTGTACCCTCGAAAAGCTCGAGTGCTGATACAGGGCAGGAATATCATTTCTACCACCGCACAGATTTGATATTCCCGCATCCGTTCTGGAATGCCTGGAAAAGAAGGAAATCAGCCGTCAGGATGTGATCGGTATCGGCGGCATCATCCTGAATGGCAGGATCATCGGCGGCTTCCATGGCGCTGGCGGAGAAATCGGACATATGGTGATGACCGAGGATGAAACCGAGCCCTGCGGCTGCGGCAACTACGGCTGCGCGGAGCAGCATTGCTCGGCAAACGGTACGGTTCGCCTTGCGAAGCGCTTGATTGCCAACCGGGAGATATCCTGGAGTATCAACGTGACATGTAATTAAAATAGGCCTGTGTTTCCAAACGGAACACAGGCCTATTCTGCATGGGGGTTTGTAAGATCAGATGCCCATGCTTTATATGAGCAGCTAACGACGGATGAACTGATTGATCCGTTTACGGGTGAACCGGGAAAAAAGGGGAGGCAAAATGCGCTCCATCCAGCTCCCAGCCATGCAGGGTGAATTCGTTTTTGCGGAAGGAAATCAGGCCCTCCTTACGCATCAGGCTCAGTTCGTGGGAGAGGGCGCTGCGGTTCACACACAGAAAGGCGGCCATCTCCTCCCGGGAAAAGGGAATGGAAAAGCTGTTTTGATTCCGGCGCCGGGCCTGCATGGACAGGTAGGTGGTGATGCGTTCCCGTAGACCGTTCTGAGACAGGATGGCGAGCCGGTATTCCTTTTTCATGTTTTCGTTGGAAATCAATGTTAGCATGCGCTGCAGGCAGCATGTGCGTACGCTTTCCTCCAATCCACCGGGATTAAGAAGCAGGGACGCCGGCAGATAGAACACCTGTGCGGCGGATGCAGCCATGGCATGATAGGGGGAAACCTGACTTCGGGTGCAAGCCAGGTCTATGCCCACAAGACCGCCGGACAGGATCACGCCCATCAGGCTGCTCTGGCCGCTTTCGAACAGGTGAAGAATATGCACCCTGCCCGAAACCACTATGCCGATCCTGTCCACCTTTTGCCGGGGCATGATCAGGAATTGGTCCTTCTGATATTCCTGAAAGTAGCCATGGGGAAGGATTTGCTGTGACAGGGTTCCTTTCGGAATATCAGCGAACAGTTGGGATCTCTTGAATAGAAGGGAAATATCGGCCATAGTGCACGCTCCTGATTGGAATACATGCATTATACCGCAAAAATGTTGTTATAACAACTTACTTTTTCGCCTGAAAGGCTTATATTGGAGAAAAAGAGCGTATACGCAGGGGGCAGATGATGAAAAGAGCTTTGTTGCACGCGCTGGCGCTGTGTATGATGGTTCCGCTGTTGATAGGCTGTACCGTAGGACAGGCGGAGGAACTGATCGTCTTCGCGGCGGCATCCCTGACGGAGCCCCTGACTGAATTGGGCGGAAAATATATGGCTGTGCATCCGGGGCTGGAGCTTCTGTTCAACTTTGATTCCTCCGGTACGCTGAAAACCCAGATTCAGGAGGGCGCAGATTGTGATGTTTTCATATCCGCCGGCCAAATGCAGATGGATGCTCTGGAGGAACAGGATATGCTGCTGCCGGATATGCGTTTTGATATACTTGAAAACAAGGTGGCTTTGGTGGTCCCTGAGGGCAATCCTGCGGGAATTTATACTTATAAAGATATGATCTCCGGATTGCAGGATGGTTCCATCCTGATGGCCATGGGCGGCGCGGATGTGCCTGTGGGACAGTATACGAGGGAAATTCTCGCGTATTTTGGCCTGACAGAAGATGACCTGGCTGCTGCCGGATCCGTTACCTATGGTTCCAATGTGAAGGAAGTGACCACCCAGGTTTGCGAAGCGCTGGTGGATTGCGGCGTGATCTACCAGACGGACGTTTGCTCCGCGGGGCTTACCGTGGTGGATACAGCCACCGAAGAGATGTGCGGGCGGGTGGTTTATCCTGTCACCATCATGGAATCCTGCGTGAATCCTGACGCTGCGCGGGATTTTCTGGACTACCTGACCGGTGATGCGGGCGACGCCGTGTTTGCCGCCGTGGGCTTTACGCCCCTCAACTGAAACGCTGTAAAAGGATGAATTGCATGGATTGGTTTCCGCTCTACAATTCCATACGCATTGCGCTGATCAGCACGGTCATCGTGTTCTTTGCGGGCATCTATGCGGCCCATGCCATATCGAAGGCTTCGCCTGCTGTCAAGGGTGTGCTGGATGTGATATTGACCCTGCCGCTGGTGCTGCCGCCCACGGTGGTGGGTTATCTGCTGCTGCGGGTTCTGGGACCGAGGCGGGCCATCGGCGCATGGATGCTCGAAACCTTCAGCCTGAAATTGACCATGCACTGGTGGTCGGCGGTCTTTGCCACCACCGTGGTCATCTTTCCGCTGATGTACCGCACGGCGCGGGGAGCATTTGAATCCTTTGATGAATCCCTTGCCCAGTCTGCGCAGATCCTGGGCGCAGGCAAGGCTCGCATCTTCTGGTGCATACGCGTTCCCTTCTGCAAGCAGGGCCTTCTGGCGGGTACGGTGCTCGCATTCGCCCGGGCGCTCGGGGAATATGGTGCAACCAGCATGGTCTGCGGCTACACGCCGGGCAGAACCGCCACCATCTCCACAACCGTTTACCAGCTCTGGCGCAGCAATGACGACGGGGCAGCACTCATGTGGGTGCTGCTGAACCTGGGTATTTCCTTTGTGGTGCTGCTGGCGGTGAACATGATGGAAAAGCGCAGGACAATCAAAAACCGGAGGGTGGAACGTGAAAAAGATCAGTGTTGAAAATGCCGTTGGCATGGAGCTTTGCCATGATATTACCGAGATGAAGGACGGCTTCAAGGGTGCGGCTTTCAGGCGTGGCCATATCATTCGCGAGGAGGATATTCCCCACCTGCTGAACCTGGGCAAGAAGTCGGTGTTTATCTGGGAGGAAAACGCCGGGGAAATTCATGAGGAGGACTGTGCACGCCGCATGGCCGCCATGGCGAGTGTGCAGGGTGCCCACTACACCGAACCCAGTGAGGGCAAGGTGCTGCTGCTGGCGGATGAGCGGGGTATGTTCCGGGTGAACCGGGAACTGCTGCGCAGGATCAACAGCATCGGCGATATCACCATCACCACCCTGCCGGATCACTATCCCGTGGAAAAGGGCGCGCGCCTGGCCTCCATGCGCATTGTGCCGCTGGTGACCCGGGAGGAACAGATCATCGAGGCCGAGGAAATGTGCAGCGGTGAACGTCTGCTGGAACTGCGGCCCTACAGGCCCAGAAGGATCGGCGTAATCATCACCGGCAGCGAGGTTTATTCCGGGCGCATCAAGGATAAGTTTGAACCCGTGGTGCGGCGCAAGATGGAAAATTATCCCGCTGAAATCGTGGGAATAACCATCTGCGATGATCAACTGGACATGATCGTGGATGCAGCGAAGACCCATCTGGAAAAGGGCGCCGATTTTCTGATTTTCACCGGCGGCATGAGCGTGGACCCGGACGATCTGACCCCCAGTGCCATCCGTAAGCTGGGAGCGGAGATCGTGACCCACGGCGTTCCCGCCCAGCCGGGCAACATGACCCTGGTGGCCTACCTGGGCGATGTTCCGATACTGGGCGTGCCCGGAGCAGCCATCAGCCTGCCCACCACCATCTTTGATGTACTGCTGCCCCAGGTTTTCGCCGGGGACAGGATTACAAAGGAAGAACTCATCGCCCTGGGCGACGGCGGCCTGTGCCAGATGTGCGCAAACTGCCGCTGGCCCAACTGCAGCTTTGGACGGTATTGAATCATTCGGAGGTATATCCATGAGAAGCATGTTCAGGGAGATTCATGATCGCCTGACCGCCGGAGAAAAGCTGGTGCTGGTCACCATCACCGCTGCATCGGGCGCTACCCCCAGGGGGGCAGGCGCGCGCATGCTGGTGGGCCGGGAGGGCAGAATCTGCGGTACCATCGGGGGCGGCGCAGTGGAATACCGGTCCGAACAGGTGGCGCTGCAGGTATTGGAGAGCGGAAGCTCCCGGAACCAGGATTTCTCCCTGAACCGTGAAGATGTGGAGAACCTGGGCATGATCTGCGGCGGCGAAGTGCATGTATATTTCCAGTATATATCCGCAGGGGATGAGAATGTGATCGCCCTTGCCCGGGAGGCGGAGCGCATTTTTGAAACCGGCGCGGCGCTGTGGCTGCTGATGAATATCTCCACCGGCGCTCTGAGCCTGTATACGAAGGAAAACGGCGTATGGGGCGCAGCTATACCGAATGGCCTGCTTGAGCAGCTTCCCCGCAGGCCGAAGCTGGTGGAACTGAACGGTGAAAGCTATCTGGTGGAGCAGATCAACAGTCCCGGACGGGTGTATATCTTCGGCTGCGGCCATGTATCCCGGGAGCTTGAACCGGTATTGACCCACCTGGGCTTTCGCTGCGTGATGATGGACGACCGCCCGGAATTCGCCCGGCGGGAACTGTTCCCTACGGCGGAGACTGTGCGCGTGGTGGATTTTGAACGGATTGACGAATGTGCTGTCATCGGGCCGGAGGATTATGTGTGCATCATGACCCGCGGCCATGCTTATGATACCGTGATCCAGGCACAGGTGCTCCGGCGCAGACCCTGCTATGTGGGCGTGATCGGCAGCCGGAAGAAGGCCGCCGGCGTGCGCATGGTCCTCAAGCGGGATTACGGCATGACCGATGAAGAACTCGATCTGATCACTACCCCCATCGGCCTGGAAATCGAAGCTGAAACTCCGGCGGAGATCGCCATCTCCATCGCGGGGCAGATGATTCAGGTACGCGCGCAAAGGAATCGGGAAAACTGAATGAACCCTAAAGTGCAGGTTTGCAGGGCGCAGCCTGCCTTTTTCCTTTTTGGCAGCCAAATTGCTTGAATGTGCGGTCGGGAATTGCTATAATATCGTTATAGTTTTAAAATTATAACGATGGCTGGGGGATGGCCATGAAGGCGATTACCAAGATTACGTTTCTGAACGATGAAAATGAAAAATTCTTCGGCGAAGGCCCTGGCCGCCTGCTGCGCATGGTGGAAAAGACGGGATCCCTGCATTCTGCGGCCATAGCCATGGATATGGCTTACACCAAGGCCATGAAGCTTCTGAAGAATGCGGAAAAAGCCCTAGGCTTTGCCCTGACTACCCGCGCCATCGGCGGAAAAAACGGCGGCGGAAGCCGTCTCACCGAGGAAGGCCGGGCATGGCTGGAACGCTATGAGGCCTACCGGGACGCCTGTGCGCAGGCAAATGAATCCCTGTACCGGGACTATTTTCCCAGGGTGGGCTGCGTGATCATGGCCTCCGGGCTGGGAAGGCGCTTTGGCGGCAACAAGCTGATGGCGGATTTCGGCGGCGAACCCATGATTTGCCGCGCCATGAGCGCCACAGAGAGAATCTTTGACCGGCGCGTTGTTGTGACCCGTCACGGGGATGTGGCCGAACTCTGCCGGGAACGGGGAATCGAGGTTGTCCTTCACGATCTTCCCGACCGTTCCGATACGGTGCGACTGGGGCTGGAGGCTGTGGGCGATGTGGACGGCTGCATGTTCATCCCCGGCGATCAGCCGCTTCTGTCCCGGGATACGGTGGCGAAGCTGGTGCGCAGCTGGGAAGCGGAACGGGATTTCATCTGGCGAACCGCCCATGGGGATGCCCCCGGTGCGCCGGTGCTGTTTCCTGCCCGGAGCTTTGAGCAACTGATGCATCTACCGAACAGGAGGGGCGGCGGATACTTGTTGGAAAAATATCCTGACCGGGTGCGCTGCATGAACGTTGAAAACGCCTGGGAGCTTGTGGATGCGGACACCCCGGATACCCTTCGAGAGCTGTGCAAGGAAATGAGAAAAGGCCTATGATTAAACGCACGGAAAAATTGGTAATCACCTTTTATACCACCACGGTGGCCATGGCTATGGAGCTCAGCTGCAAGCAGGCCGGTATGGACGGGCGGCTGATTCCCGTGCCCGGCTCCATCTCTGCGGATTGCGGACTGGCCTGGTGCGCAAAGCCTGAGAGTGAAAAAGCGCTCCTGCAGCACATGAAGGAACAGCGCATCGAGCCCCAGGGCGTGTACCGCTGCCTGGTTTGACGGAGGAAACATGATCTATCTTGACAATGCGGCTACCACCATGAAAAAACCCGATGTGGTGGTGCAGGCCGTGGCTCAGGCAATGTGCGCCATCGGCAATCCCGGGCGCGGCGTGCACGACGGCGCGCTGGATGCGTCGCGCATCGTGTATGATGCCCGGCGGGCGCTGGCGGATTTATTCCATGCGGAGAAGGCGGAGCGCATCGCCTTCACCGCCAATTCCACCGAGGCGCTGAACATGGCCATCAAGGGTACGCTGAACCCCGGCGACCATGTGATTACCACTGCGCTGGAACATAACAGCGTGCTGCGTCCCCTGTATGAAATGGAAGAACGGGGCGTGGAGCTGACCATCCTGCCCGCTGACCAGCAGGGAAGAATCCATTATGCGGATTTCGAAGCTCACATCCGGGAAAACACCCGGGCCATCATCTGCACCCACGGTTCCAACCTGACGGGCAACCTGCTGGACATTCGCCGCATCGGCGGCATTGCAAAGGCGCATGGTTTATTATTCATCGTGGATGCGTCCCAGACGGCGGGGGTGTTCCCCGTCGATGTACAGGAAATGCAGGTGGATATCCTGTGCTTCACCGGCCACAAGGGGCTTCTTGGTCCCCAGGGCACAGGCGGCCTGTATGTGCGGGAGGGCGTGGATGTGCGTCCGCTGCTGTCCGGCGGAAGCGGCGTGCAAACCTATAGCCGCAGCCATCCTACCCAGATGCCCACCCGGCTGGAGGCGGGTACTCTGAATGCCCACGGACTGGCGGGGCTGAATGCCGCAGTGCGCTGGATAATGGATGCGGGTATTGATAGCCTTCGCCGGAAGGAACAGGAGTTGATGCGCAGCTTCTATGAACAGGTACGCGAAATACCGGGCGTTGCCGTCTACGGCGATTTTTCTGATATGGAAAGATGCCCCATTGTGTGCCTGAATGTGCGGGATTACGATTCCGCACAGGTCAGCGACGTCCTTTCTGAGAGCTATGGCATCGCCACCCGGCCAGGCGCCCACTGTGCACCGCTGATGCATGAGGCGTTGGGTACCGTGGAACAGGGGGCGGTGCGCTTCAGCTTTTCCCATTTCAATACCATGGAAGAAATTGAAACTGCCGTTTCTGCGCTGCGGGAACTGGCGAAGGAGGAATAAACTATGGAAAGAACGATTGATGCACGCGGCATGGCTTGTCCGCTGCCTGTGGTAAACGCAAAGAAGGCTTCCGAGGAAATGCACGCAGGCGACGTGCTTACTGTGCTGGTGGACAATGAAGTCGCAGTCCAGAACCTGCAGCGCTTCGCAGCTCACAAGGGCTATGCGGCTGCCGGGGAGAAGAAGGGTGAGAAGGAATTTGCCGTGGTCATCCGCATCGGCGATGCGGTTCCTGCGGCCGTTGAAGCACAGGAAGAGGAGATTGCCTGCGTTGTGGACAGCCGCAAAAAGGGGATGCTGGTGGTGCTGTCCGCCAATGTCATGGGCGGCGGAGATGAAAAGCTGGGCAAGACCCTGATGAAGGCCTTCGTGTTCGCTCTCACTAAGCAGGACCAGCTGCCGGAAACCATCCTGTGCTACAACACCGGCGCATATCTCACCTGCGAGGGCGCGGATACCCTGGAGGATATGAAGCTGCTGGAGAGCGAGGGCGTGAACATCTTCACCTGCGGCACCTGTCTGGACTTTTACGGTCTGAAGGAAAAGCTGGCCGTGGGCGGCGTGACCAATATGTATGATATCGTGGAGCGCATGGAGAGCGCCCGCACCATCATCCGTCCCTGAGGTATCCTTATGGAAACGGAAGTAAGACTTACAAAGCTGGCCAACTGCGCGGGCTGCGGTGCGAAGCTGGGCGCGGGCACCCTGGCGCGCATGCTGGAGGGCTTTCATACCCATAGCGATCCCAGGCTGATTGTGGGCTTTGACAAGAGCGACGACGCCAGCGTCTACGTACTGGACGATCATACGGCGCTCATCCAGACTACGGATTTCTTCCCGCCCATCGTGGATGACCCCTATATGTACGGCCGCATCGCCGCCACCAACGCCCTGAGCGATGTGTACGCCATGGGTGGCGAACCGAAGCTGGCGCTGAACATATTGTGTGCGGCGGACGCCATGGATGATGCAACCATCCGGGAAATCCTGCGCGGCGGCTACGATGCTGCCTACGAAGCGGGAGCCATCATCACCGGCGGCCACACCATACGCGGTGCGGAGCCCATCTACGGCTTGGCGGTGTCCGGCTTTGTGCATCCGGAAAAGGTGCTCACCAACAGCAATGCCAAGCCCGGCGATGTGCTGATGCTCACCAAGCCCCTGGGCGTGGGCGTCATCACCACCGGCGCGAAGGCGGAACTGGTGGACGCGGATGTGATTGCACGCATCCATCGCCAGATGGCCACCCTGAACAAAGCGGCCCGGAATGTGATGGTGAAGTATCCCGTTCACAGCTGTACCGACGTGACCGGCTTCGGCCTGCTGGGTCACAGCTTCGAAATGGCCCAGGGAAGCGGTTGTACGATTCATATCCGGGCACAGGATGTGCCCTATCATGCCGAGGCGCTGGAGCTTGCCTCCATGGGCCTTGTCCCGGCGGGCGCTTACCGCAACCGGGAATATGCCCAGGCGGCGGTACAGGTGCGCGGTGAGATTCCGCTTGCCCTGCAGGATATCTTCTATGATCCGCAGACCAGCGGCGGCCTGATGTTTGCCCTGCCGGAAGAAGCGGCGCAGGATTGCCTGCGGGAAATGCAGACCGTGATTCCTGAAGCTGCGATCGTCGGTTACGTCACAGAAAAGGAAGCTTCCAGCCTGGTGCTGGAATGAGGAAACTATGATGGAGAATCTGATCATCGTCCGCGGCGGCGGAGATCTTGCCAGCGGAACGATCTATAAGCTGCATAAGTGCGGCTTTCCTGTGCTGGTGCTGGAGGCGGAAGCGCCTTCCGCCATTCGCCGAAACGTGGCCTTTTCCGAAGCGGTTTACGAGGGCAGCCAACAGGTTGAGGATGTGACCTGCACCCTGGCTCGTTCCGCAGAGGAGGCGCTCGAACTGATCGGCGCAGGAAAGCTCGCCATGCTGGTGGACCCGGCGGGGGAGAGCATTGTCCCCTTGCAGCCCATGGCCGTGGTGGACGCCATCCTCGCTAAGAAGAAACTGGGCACCCATCGCGGCATGGCGCCCATCACCGTGGCCCTGGGCCCCGGCTTTGAAGCTGGCGTGGATGTGGATGCGGTGATCGAAACCCGGCGCGGACATCAACTGGGCAGGGTGATCCGGCAGGGCTGCGCTGAGGAGAACACCGGCGTGCCCGGCATCATCGGCGGCTACGGTAAGGAGCGCGTGATTCACAGCCCGGCAGCGGGCGTGCTGCGCAACGTGAAAAAGATCACGGATACCGTGCACAAGGGTGAGATTATCGCCATCGTGGAGACCGACAGGGGAGAAGTGCCCGTGCCCGCCACCATCGAAGGCCTGCTGCGCGGACTCATCCGGGACGGCTATCCCGTGACTGAGGGCTTCAAAATTACAGATATTGATCCCCGTGTGGAGGAATACAACAACTGCTTCACCATCTCCGATAAGGCCCGGTGCATTGCCGGCGGCGTGGTGGAGGCCATCCTGAACCTGAAGGGGCGGGTGTAGCATGGTGATCGCCTACGTGGGTTCCGGCGGGAAAACCACCCTGCTCAAGCGCCGCGCCCAGGCATGCAGGGAAGCGGGTATGAGGGTGTTCGTCACGACCTCTACCCACATGTTCATTGAAGCGGATACCCTGGTCACCGATGACGCGCAGGCCATTATCCGCCGCCTGGAGGAAACCGGCTATGCCATGGCGGGTACTCCCTGTGGCGAGAAGATTGCTCCTCTGCCGGATGAGGTTTACCGGGAGGTATGCAAGCATGCGGATGTGGTGCTGGTGGAGGCGGACGGCTCCAAGCACCTGCCACTGAAGTTTCCTGCCGGGGGAGAGCCGGTGATCTATGAGAATGTGGATGAAATCGTTGTGGTCTGCGGACTGCATGGCGTCGGCCGTCCTGCCCGGCAGGTATGTCATAGGCTGGAGTTGGTGAAAAAATGCCTGGGCATCACCGATGAAACCATCATCACCATCGATCATGTCCGGACCCTGGTGCGGGAGGGTTATCTGAAACCACTCAAAGAAAAATATCCGGGCAAACACATCATCGTGCAGCCCAACCACGATGGTTCACCCGAATGGATTGCACTTGCGCAGGATTTTCACGTTTGAAATCCTGCGCATTGCGTTTATCTAAAAGAAAAACAAACGCAAATCGCGGAGGAATATATGCAAGTCAGAAAGAGAAACGGAAAGATCGTCGCCTTCGATAATGGGTTCATTCTGCGGGCGGTCACCCTGGCAGCTGCCGCTGCCGGGGAGCATGACGACGCCGCCGCCCACCGGGTGACCGATGCGGTGGAGCAGAAGCTGCGCACCCGGGGCGAGGAAACTGTGGATATCGAAACCATACAGGACACTGTGGAGGAAACCCTGTTCGAACAAGGACGTTTCCCCACGGCCAAGGCCTACATCCTCTACCGCATGGACAAGGATAAAACCCGCAATCGTACGGATTGGCAGGAGGGCCTGCTCAGTCGGGAATTTCTGTCCGGCTACAAGCATGCGCCCAGCCCCATGGGCGAACTGGGCTCCTTTGTGTATTCTCGAACCTATTCCCGCTTCTTGCCGGAGCTGAACCGGCGCGAATTCTGGTGGGAAACGGTGCGCCGTGCCGTGGAATACAACTGCTCCCTGGCCCCGACCAGCCGGGAGGAGGCGGAAAAGCTCTACGACAACATCTTTAATCTCCGCCAGTTCCTGTCCGGACGCACCCTGTGGGTGGGGCAGACTCCCGTGTCCGATTCCTACCCCATGGCCAACTACAACTGCGCCTTTGAGGTGATTGACGATTACGCAGCCTACCACGATCTGTTTTACCTGCTGATGGTGGGCAGCGGCGTGGGCGTGCGTGTGCTTAAAACGGACGCCGAAAAGCTGCCGAAAATCCGTACCGATATGGAAATCATCCATCGCGCCTATAAGGCGCGGGAGAAGCATGAACGGCTGGAGTACACCTGCCTGGGCTTCTCCGGGGATACGGCCATCCTCACCATCGGCGATTCCAAGGAGGGCTGGGCACAGGCGCTGGAACACTATTTCAATCTCCTCACCAATCAGGAATACAGTAAGATTCGCCGCATCATGGTGGAATACGATTCCATCCGCCCCAAGGGCGAGCGGCTGAAGGTGTTCGGCGGCACAGCCAGCGGCTATGAATCCATGATGGCCATGCTGGATAAGATTCACCGGGTGATCACCGCGGCGGGCCTGCGGGACGGCAAGACTCGTGTAAAGCTGCGCCCCATCGACTTGCTGGATATCGCCAACATCATCGGCGAAAACGTGGTGTCCGGCGGCGTGCGCAGAACTTCCGAGATCGGCCTTATTGACCAGGATGACGAAGAGTGCATCCAGGCAAAGACCAATCTCTACCGCCAGGTAGGCGGCAAGTGGGAGATGGACAAATCCATCGCCCACCGGCAGATGAGCAACAATTCCATCTTCTACCGCCGCAAGCCCACCCGCGAACAGCTCAACTGGCACATTCGCCAGATGCGCTACTCCGGCGAGCCGGGCTGGGTGAACGAGGCGGCGGGCCTGAAGAGAAGGCCCAACTTCCGGGGCTGCAATCCCTGCGGCGAAATCCTGCTGGACAGCCACGGCCTGTGCAACCTGACCACCGTGAACGTGATGGCCTTTGTGGAGGATGGAAAGCTGAACAGGGAAGCCCTGCTGGAAGCCCAGAAAATGAGCGCCCGCGCGGGCCTGCGCATGACCTTCCGCGAGCTGGAGATGCACCGCTGGAACGCCGTGCAGCAGCGCGACCGGTTGCTGGGATGTTCCCTCACCGGCTGGCAGGACATGGTGAACGCCGTGGGCCTCGACCGGGACGGACAGGCCGGTCTGCTTCGTGAACTGCGCGCCGCAGCCCATGAGGCTGCCGGGAGCCTGGCTGCCGCATACGGCGTGAACGCGCCCATACTGGTGACCACCGTGAAGCCTGAGGGTACGCTGTCCCTGCTGCCCACGGTATCCAGCGGCATCCACTATTCCCACGCGCCCTACTATGTGCGCCGTATCCGCATCTCCGCTACTGACCCGCTGTGCAGGGTGTGCGAGGAGCTGGGTTATCCGGTGTACCCCGAGGTGGGCCAGGATGAAAAGACCTGCCGTACCAAGGTAGTGGAATTCCCGGTGCAGGCCCCCGAAGGTCGGGTGAAGGCGGATGTATCCGCCATTGAGCAGCTGGAAAATTACAAGCTGTTCATGGAGAACTATGTGGACCACAACTGCTCCATCACCGTGCACGTGCGCGACCATGAATGGGAGGCCGTGGAGGAATGGGTTTGGCAGAACTGGGACGATGTGGTAGCCCTGTCTTTCCTGAGCTACGATGAAAGCTTCTACGAGCTGCTGCCCTATGAGGCCATCTCCGAGGAGGAATACCTGCGCAGGAAGGCGGCCATGCGCCCGTTCAACCCTTCACTCATCTCCAAATACGAAAAGGAGGAAGTGGAGCTGGATATCGGTGCTGCCGACTGCGCAAACGGCGTGTGTCCCATCCGATAAAAGAAAAATGCAGATACGAAAGTATCTGCATTTGCTTTAGCTTTCTTCTTTTTTCAGTCCGCCGTAGGTTTCCACGCAGAAGCCCTTGCGTCCGCACTTGGGGCAGGTGAGCTTGCGGGTGGTGGGGGTGTGGTTGGCCCAGAAGAGCTCCTTGAATTTCGGATGGAAGATTTCATGGCATTCGGGGCAGATGTAATCCACGTGGGAGAAGTAGTAACGGGAGAGCCATACACCTCCGATGATTTCAATGATCAGTCCCAAGATGAAGGGCCACCAGATGCCCGTCTTGATGCCCAGCGCCAGCGTGGCGATTTCGATGATTTCCAGCGGGATGCCCACGCTCAGCATGGTCCAGCGCACCTTGCGCAGCTTTTTCTTGTTTTCCATTTGATAGGCTATGTCGCCGATGGATTCCACGGAGAAGTTTTTCACGCTCTTCAATTCCTGCTTGAGTTCCTCCAGGATGCGCAGTTTTTCCTGGCGCTCGCTGAGCTCTTCCCTGAGCACCTGCTCCTGTTGGTCCAGTAGCAGCGAGATTACGCTGCCGGGATTCTCCTCCTGGAGCAGCTGGCCGATGGTATTGATGGGAAGATCGATACTCATCAGAAAGCAGATCACCTTCAGTCTGCGCAGGTCATCCTCGGAATAGAGCCTGCGGCCGCCCTCGCTCAGCTCGCTGGGGGTCAGGATGGCGCGGGTGTCATAGTATTGCACCGTGCGCACGGATACGCCGCAGAGCTTGGCGATTTCTCCGGTTGTGTACTTGGACATAGCTTTTCACCTCCTTGCAAGACCGATTTTAGCACGTTACGCAGCGTAACAAGCAAGTCCTCACGCCGGGGGATTTTTTGTTTTCGGCGCATTTTATTTTTTTACCTGTCCATCATACCACGCTTTTGCCGGCGTGAAAAGCAAATGTTTTGACGAAATAATCTGGTTGCGGCCCGGGACAAAATGCGCTATCATAGTAATATAGATAAGTATGCACGAAAGAAGGATGTACCCCATGCACAGCGGAACCACGAACATGACCGCGGGCAACGTGAAGAAGGTAATGCTCACCTTTGCCATGCCGGTGTTTCTGAGCCAGCTGTTCCAGCAGCTCTACAATACGGCGGATTCGCTGATCGTGGGCAACCTTCTGGGCAAGCAGGCGCTGGCGGCGGTGAGTTCGTCGGCGGCGTTGATTCAGCTGTTCACGGCGCTGATGGTGGGCGTGGCCCTGGGCGCAGGCGTGGTCATTTCCCGCTACTTCGGTGCGGGGGAAAATGAAACCGTATCCGATGCCGTACACACCGTAACCGCCTTCGGCCTGGTCGCAGGCGTGGCGATGACCATTGTGGGCGTATCCTGTTCCCCGGTGCTGCTTCGGTGGATGGGTACCGCGCCGGACGTGATGGAGGGATCAATTTCCTATTTCCGCAACTACTTCCTGGGTTCCCTGGCGGTGATGCTCTACAATGTGTTCACCGGCATCATGAACGCCCTGGGCGACAGCAAGCGTCCCCTGTATTATCTCATCTTTTCTTCGGTGCTGAATGTGCTGCTGGATATCCTCTTCATCGGCGGCTTCGGTTTCGACGTGGGGTCTGCGGCTACGGCCACGGCCATCTCCCAGGCGGCCAGCGCGTTTTTGTGCTACCTGCACCTGCGCAAGCCGGGCACCATTTTCCAGATCCGACTGCGCAAAGTGCGCTTCCACAAGGCGCTCATGGGTGAAATTACCCGCATGGGCCTGCCCACCGGCGTACAGAATTCCGTAATCTCCGTGGGCAATGTGATGGTGCAGAGCCATATTAATTCCTTTGGTTCCGACGCTATGGCCGGCTGCGGCACCTATGCAAAGCTGCAGGGCTTTGCCTTCCTGCCCATCATGAGCTTTGCCATGGCCATTACCACCTTCGTCAGCCAGAACCTGGGCGCGAAGAATTATGATCGTGCCCGTCAGGGTGCGCGCTTCGGCATCATTTCCATGATGGTGCTGGCGGAGATCATCGGCGTGATTCTGCTCGTCGGAACGCCGGTGTTCGCGCGCATGTTCAACAGCGATCCCAACGTGGTTCAAATCGCCGTGACCCAGGCGCGGGTGGAGAACCTGTTCTTCTTCCTGCTGGCCTTCTCCCATTCCATCGCGGGCGTGTGCCGCGGCGCAGGCAAGGCCACGGTGCCCATGCTGGTGATGCTGGGTGTGTGGTGCACACTGCGCATCGTGTACATCACCATCGCCATGAAGATTTCCCATTACCTTCCCCTGGTGTTCTGGAGCTATCCCATCACCTGGACGGTCAGCTCCATTATCTTCCTCATCTACTACCTGAAGAGCGACTGGGTGCACGGCTTTGAGCACAGGAGTGCCCATCATCACTTCCATTTCCATTGATCGGAGGCAGATTATGAACCTTCATGAAGCGGTCTTTGCGCGCCACTCGGTGCGCAGCTATGAAAAGCGTCCTCTGCAGCCGGAGACGGTGCGGGAGCTGGAGGCGTATATTGCCGAACTCAACGCCAAGAGCGGGCTTCATATGCAGCTGGTGCAGGGCCATGGCAGGCCCTTCGCAGGATTATTGTCCATGGTGGGCTGGCTGGCTGGAGTGGAGAATTACCTTGCCGTCGTTGGCCCCAAGGGAGAGGACCTGGATGAAAAGTGCGGCTACTACGGCGAGCTGTTCGTGCTGCGCGCCCAGCAGCTGGGCGTGAACAGCTGCTGGGTGGCGGGTACCTACAATAAGGGAAGATGCGAAGCGGACGTGGGTGAAGATGAAAAGCTGGTGCTGGTCATCGCCCTGGGCTATGGCAAGAACCAGGGTAGACCCCACAAATCCAAGCCCTTGGAGGCTGTGTGCGAATGGAGCGGCGAGCTGCCGGATTGGTTCCGCAGGGGTGCGGAATATGCGCTGCTTGCGCCCACGGCAGTGAACCAGCAGGCCTTCCGGCTGCATTTGGTGGGCGAAAACGGCGTGCGCGCCGTGGCAACCCGGGGCGCCTTTGCGAAGGTGGACCTGGGCATCGTGAAGTGTCACTTTGAAATCGGCGCCGGGGAGGGCGATTGGCAATGGATGGATTGAAGATGCAGTATCGCCCCGGCGCAGGCGGGGATATGCTGTCCGTGCTGGGCTACGGCTGCATGCGCTTCATCAGGAAGGGCAACGCTGTTGACCTGGACAAGGCGGAAAGGGAGCTCATGACTGCCATCGAGGGCGGCGTGAATTACCTGGATACCGCCTATATTTACTCCGGCAATGAGGTGGCTGTGGGCAAGCTGCTGGCGCGCAACCATGTGCGCGAAAAGGTGTACTTGGCCACCAAGCTGCCCCAGTACCTGATCAAGAGCCGGGCAGGCATCGAAAAGACCTTCCGCGAGGAGCTTGCCCGCCTGCAGACTACCTATATCGATTATTATCTCATGCACATGATCACGGATGTGGCTTCCTGGCATAAGCTGGAGAAGCTGGGCATCCGGGAATGGATTCAGGAGAAGAAGGCGGCGGGCGAAATTCGCCACATCGGCTTCTCCTTCCACGGAAATACCGATATGTTCCTGAAGATTCTGAATGCCTACGACTGGGATTTCTGCCAGATTCAGTACAACTACATGGACGAGCATGCCCAGGCCGGACGGCGCGGACTGGAAGCGGCAAAGGAGAAAGGCATTCCCGTGATTATCATGGAGCCCCTGCGCGGCGGACGGCTGGCAAACGCCCTGCCGAAGAAGGCCCGGGCCATGGTGGACGCCCATCCCAGCAGGCGTTCCGCGGCGGAATGGGGGCTCAACTGGCTGTGGGACCAGGACGGCGTCAGCTGCGTGCTCTCCGGCATGAACTCCGTGGAGATGGTGCAGGAAAACCTGCGCGTGGCGGCACAGTCCCGCGTGGGCAAGCTTACGGCGGAGGATCATGCCTTCATCGACGCCCTGCGCAGCGAAATCAATGCCGGCACCCGCGTGGGCTGCACCGGCTGCGGCTACTGCATGCCCTGTCCCCAGGGGGTGGATATTCCCGGCAGCTTCCGCTGCCTGAACGAAATCGCCATCGAGGGCATCAAAAAGGCCCAGAAGGAATACTGGCAGGTGACTGCCATCAAGCAGGTGCCGGGCAATGCCTCCCGGTGCATCGGCTGCGGCAAGTGTGAACGCCACTGCCCCCAGACCATCCCCATCCGGGAGATGCTGAAGGTAGCGGCGAAGGAACTGGAAACGCCGTTCTACAGGATCGGCAAATGGGCCATGCAAATCTGGAAGCCCTGGTAACGAAAAAGGGGGGGAGAGGAATGAAAAATCGCATTCTTACGGTTTGCGTGCTGCTGGCGCTGGTTATGGCGGCAGCGGTGTACCTCTGGCCCCGTGAAGAAGTCAAGAGGGAATGCCCCGCCAGTCCGGAGACCGGGCGCTGGTATTGGGTCGCGCCCGAGGGTGCGGTGAATTCCGATGGAACGACCTGGCGCGGACAGTTGAAGCTGGGCAGGGAGAACAAGGTCATGGTCTATCTGCTGGGCGGCGGCGTGAGCCTGGATGCATATTCCGCATCCCAATCCTATACGGCGGTGGGCAACGCTGCCTTCTATTACGACCGGGATGACGGCGTGAGCGACGCCCGCCTGAAGAACGGCATCGGCAGCAATGATGAACGCAATCCCTTCCGTGACTGGACCACCATCGTCGTACCCTACACCACGGCGGATTTCCATGCGGGTGCGGGGCAAGCAAATTACACCGCACAGGATGGAAGCAATGCGGTGATTTACCACAACGGATACGTAAACTGTATGGCACTGCTGGAAAAACTGCGGCCGCTGGTGGGCGAACCGGATGCACTGTTGATCACCGGCTACAGCGCGGGCGGCTTCGGCGCGGCCATGCTGGCGCAGGACATCATTGGTTACTTTCCGGAAACGGAGAATATCACCGTATGCGTGGACGGTGCATTGCTGGTCAATGAGAATTGGGACAGCGTGGCCCGGAACCGCTGGCATGCGTCGGAGAAGATCGTGGAGCGTATGACCACGGGCAACCTGAGCTTCGATCATCTGACCGCCCTGCATGAAGTGCGTGGGGATGTGAAGATCCTTTTCACCTGTTCCATCCGGGACGGCGGGCTTGCGAAGTACCAGTCCTACATTGAAGGAAATGCCTATACTCCCAGTGAGGAATACGGAGACGTGATGGAGGAAAACTTGCGTGCAACGGTTGCCGCCCTGCAGGAAAAGGTGCCCGGATGCGGCGTGTACATATGGGATGATATTGCTTATTCCAAGGAGGGAACCCTCACCAGGCATACCATCCTGACCAATCCAGCCGTGTTCAGGAATATGGAAGGGGCGAGCATTGCCGCATGGATGCACGATGCGGTTGAGGGCCGGGTGGAGAACTACGGCCTGGAATTGCTGGAATAAAAGGAGAGCGGAAAAATTCCGCTCTCCTTTTATAATACATACAGGAAGATGCACAGCGCGTGCAGTACGCTGCCCGCCACCACGAACAGGTGGAACAGGGAATGCCAGTAACGTTTTTTGCTGCCGATGCCGTAGAGAACTGCACCGATGGTGTAGGTTATGCCGCCTGCTACCAGCAGCCATAGGCCTGGCCTGGCCAGGACCTCGATCAACGGCTTGATGCCCAGGATGATGCACCATCCCATGCCGATGTAGCAGATCATGGAGAATACGGCATACTTTTTCAAATCGATGGCTGTGAACACGATGGCCAGCGCCGCCAGTCCCCATACGCCGCCCAGGATGCTCCATGCCCATGCGGGATACACGGGCCGCAGCGCGGACAACATGATGGGCGTGTAGGTACCCGCGATGAAGATGTAGATGGTGCAGTGGTCGATGATCTGCAAAACCTTCTTGCCTGTGCCGGGGCGCAGGCCGTGGTAGATGCTGGATATGGTGTAGAGCTGGATGAAGGTGGCGCCGTAGACGGCGCTGCCCACCACGCCCCAGATGTTGCGGTGCAGCACGGCGCGGCAGATGCACAAAATCAGCACCAGCACGCCCAGTGCGCCGCCGACGATGTGGGAGGTCATATTGAAAACCTCCTCGCCCCTGCTATAGTTGGGCAGCAGGCGATCGCGCAGCT
>JAGBAU010000169.1 GCA_017938785.1 Clostridia bacterium | reverse complement strand
TGCGATGTAGGGATCCCAGGTGCCGCCGTACCAAACGTCAGCCTGCGGATTCTCGCGTTCTTCCAGGATGCGGGTGTAGCAATCGTTACCGGAGAGACGGATGTAGCTGGTCTTGATGCCGGTCTTCTCTTCGAAGGCCTTCACGACTGCTGCGCCATGTTCCTCGTCGCAGCCGACGTATACCATCAGTTCGCCACCTTCAAGTGCGCGCCAGTCGATTTCTTCTGCCATTGCGGACATGCAGCCCAGAGACAGAATCAGAGCCAGAACGAGAACCAGAATCTTCTTCATTTTCTCTTACCCCTTATCTGAATAGTTCAATTTAGTGGTCACACCAACCACCATTTAACATATTTTATCATGTAATAATACTAAAGTCAACAAAGCTTCGCCGGACAATGGGATTTATTTTCCTTATTTATAAATCTCCGTGCGCACTTCCTCCAGCAGAGCCGTGCATCCCTCCAGCACATCCGCATAGGTATCCTCGAAGTTTCCGGTGTACCAGGGATCGGCCACATCCCGGGAGAGGAGCTTACGCAGCTTGCCCTGGGGATCGCCGCCGCAGATGCGCTCCATGTTGCGCATGTTGTAGCGGTCCATGCCGATGATGATATCGTAATGCTCATAATCCCGGCGGTTCATCTGCCGCGCAGTCTTGCCCGCGCAGGAGATGCCCACCTGGGAGAGCTTCCTGCGGGTGCCGTGATGCACGGGATTGCCCAGCTCCTCAGTGCTGGTGGCGGCGGAGGCGATTTCAAAATGCTTCTCCAGCCCCGCCTTCTTCACCATATCCTTCATCACAAACTCCGCCATGGGAGACCTGCAAATATTGCCATGGCATACGAACAGGATTTTGATCATGGTTTCATATCTCCTTACGCTCTTTCCATTATGCTTTATTTCGCACTGGTATCCACGTTTTTGCCGTACACCACGAAGCGCTGGAACAGATATTCCGTGCCCAGGTTCAGGATCATGTTGATGGCGGTGACCAGGTATTCATTCCACAGCAAATCCTCCGCCAGGTAATTGCCCAGCTGCGTGGACAGGGGCGTGAACACCGCGTAATAGGCCAGCACCTTCGCCATGGCGGCGGGCACATTGGCAGCGGATTTAAAAGTGAATTTGCGGTTCAGGGTGAAGTTCCACAGCACGGAGAGCACCAGCGAAATCAGGTAGCAGGGCCAGTAGCTCCAGCCGGTCAGCTCGTTCAGCAGGGCAAAGCTGCCCATCTGAATCACGCCCGCGCTGATGGAAAACAGCACGAATTTCACCAGGCGCCAGAATTCACCCTTGGGTTTCTTACTCATTTTCTTTACTCCTGTTCTAAATATTTTCCGGGAACAGCTCCCTGCAAATGGCCAGGCACTGCCGGTCAAACGCCACCAGATAAACCTGCATGTCGTTTTCCGCCAGGAAAGCCCGGATGCTGTCCATGGCCACGCGCAGGGCCTGCTCCTTGGGATAGCCGTATGCGCCGGCAGAAATCACCGGGAAGGCAACGCTTTCACATCCATGCTCCCGGGCAAGCTCCAGGGATTTGCGGTAGCAGGAGGAAAGCAGCGCTTCCTCTCCATAACCGCCGCCGTGCCAGACGGGGCCGACGGTGTGGATGACATATTTGCAGGGCAGGCGGTATGCCCCGGTGACCTTTGCGTCACCCGTCCTGCAGCCGTTCAGCGTGCGGCATTCCTCCAGCAGCTGCGGCCCGGCGGCGCGGTGGATGGCGCCGTCCACGCCTCCGCCGCCCAGCAGGGTTTCATTGGCGGCATTGACGATGGCGTCCGCCTGCACCTTTGTGATGTCACCTTGTATGATTTGAATGGGCATCGGTTTTCCCTCCCGGTCAGGCCTCCAAGGCTTCGGCAACCTTCTTCAGCTCTTCGCGAATTTTGATGTGCTGGGGGCAGACCTCTTCGCATGCGCCGCACTCGATGCAGGCGGAAGCCTTGGCCTTCTGGTGGCCGTCGGTGTTCCAGGAATAGTTGCCCTTGGCGGAAGCCAGGTTGTTGAAGCGCAGGTACATATTGTAGCTGCCGAAGCTGCCGGGAATGGCGATATTCTGGGGGCAGCCCTTCATGCAGTATTCGCAGGATGTGCAGGGCACGGTGGCGATGCCTTCGATGATTTCGCGGGCGCGCACGATGGTTGCCTGCTCCTGCTCATTCAGGGGACGGAAGTCGGCCATATGGCTCAGGTTATCCGCCATCTGCTCCACATTGGACATGCCGGACAGCACCACCAGCACGCCCTCCAGGGATGCGCAGAAGCGCACGGCCCAACTGGACGGGGAAGCGCCGGGGTTCACGCCTTCGAACAGGTCCACCACCTGCTGGGGCGGGGAGGCCAGGTTGCCACCCTTCACCGGCTCCATGATGATCACAGGTTTGCCGTGCTTGCGGGCCACCTCCAGGCACTTGCGGGATTCGATGGCCGGGCTGTCCCAGTCGATGTAGTTGATCTGCAGCTGCACGAATTCCATCTCCGGATGGGCGGTGAGAATTTCATCCAGCGCGTCCGCCTTGTCGTGAAAGGAGAAGCCCAGGTGATGAATCAGGCCCTCTTTCTTCTTCTCGGCCAGGAAATCCCAGATGCCGTAGTCGTCGAAGTAATGGGTACGCTGCTCACCCAGGTTGTGCAGCAGGTAGAAATCAAAATAACCTGCGCCGGTGCGCTCCAGGGAGGTGTAGAACATCTGCCTGGCTTCCTCGGCGGACTTGGCGCCCGCCCATGCGGGGAGCTTGGTGGCCAGATAGAAGCTGTCGCGGGGATGGCGATCCACCAGCGCCGTCTTAATTGCACGCTCGGATGCGCCGTCGCCGTAGCCATAGGCGGTATCAAAATACCTGAAACCCTTGTTCAGGAACATATCCACCATTTCGCAGGTCTGGGGGATATCAATTTCGCCATTGATCTGGGGCAGGCGCATCAGGCCGAAGCCCAGCTTGGGCATGGATTCAATCAATTCTCTATTCATAAACGGAACCTCCCATTTTTATCTCTTTCTACATATTATATCAAACGCCGCGGCAGTTGCGCAAGATAGGTGGAATTTGGTATAATGAATTTCAGACAAACCATTCGGAGGTGATGCACATGCGGTTGGATAAGGCGCTTTCCCTGGCGGGCTGTTCCCGAACCGAAGCCAAGGCTATGATTGCCAAGGGCCGCGTGCAGGTAAACGGCGTCATCGCCCGCAACCCCGGCCTGAACGTGCAGCCCGGTGAAGTCATGCTGGACGGCAGCCCCATCGACGCCGAGGTGGAGGTCTACCTCATGATCCACAAGCCTGCAGGCGTGGTCACCGCGACGGAGGATAAAAAGCTCCCCACCGTGGTCTCCCTGCTGCCGGAGCATTACCAGAAGCGCAGGATCGGCCCCGTGGGGCGGCTGGATCGGGATGTGACCGGCCTGGTACTGCTCACCACCGACGGCCAGCTGGCACACCGGCTCATCTCCCCCAAATGGAAAGCGGAAAAGGTGTACCGCGCGGAATGCGAGGGCGCGCTGGATGAAAGCCACATCCGCGCCTTTGCCGAAGGCGTCGAGCTCTCCGATTTCACCGCTCAGCCCGCCGGCATGGAAATCCTCTCCTCCGGCGAAACCTCCGTGGCGGACGTCACCCTCACCGAGGGCAAATTCCACCAGGTGAAGCGCATGTTCATCGCCATCGGCCATCCGCTGCTCAGTCTCAAGCGGCTGCGCATCGGCTGCGTGACGCTGGACGAAGGCCTGGCTCCCGGCGAATTCCGCAAGCTCACCGACGAGGAAATCACCGGCCTCAAGCGCATGTCGGACCTGATTCAGGAGTGATATTATGGCAGAACACTACTATACCGAAAACCCCGAAGTGGCCCATGACGAAAAACAGGTCATCTTCGAAGTGCTGGATTTGAAACTCACCTGCACCACCGATGCAGGCGTATTCTCCCGGGACGGCCTGGACATGGGCACCCGCATCCTGCTGGAAGCGCTGCCGACCCTCTCCGGACGCATCCTGGACCTGGGCTGCGGCTGGGGCCCGGTGGGCACTGCGCTGGGCAGGAAATATCCTGAAGCGGAAATCCTGCTCACCGATCTGAACGCCCGGGCCACCGAACTGGCTGCGCGTAACCTGAAGGCCAACGGCGTAAAGAATGCGAAGGTCGTGCAGGGCGACGGCTATGAGAACGTGGACGGCAGATTTGACGTCATCATCCTCAATCCACCCATCCGCACGGGCAAAAATGTGATCTACGGCATGTTCGCCGACGCCAAGGCCCACCTCACCGAAAGCGGTGCGCTGTACATCGTCATCCGCAAGCAGCAGGGCGCGGAATCCGCCGAAAAGTACCTGAAGACCCTCTATGCAAGCGTGGAGCGCATCTCCCGCGAAAAGGGTTACTGGGTGCTGCGCTGCTCCGATCAGGCCGATGAAGAACAGTAAAAAAATGGCCCTGACGGGCATGCTGTGCGCACTGGCCGTGGCGATCATGATGATGGGCGCTCTGTTTCCCCTGGCCACCTTCTGCTGCCCGGCGCTGGCGGGACTGATGCTGATTCCCATCTTCGTGGAATGCGGCGAAAAGCTCAGCTGGTGTGCATACGCCGCCATGGCAGCGCTGAGCCTGATGCTCTGCCCGGACAAGGAAGCCGCGCTATTGTTCGTATTCCTCGGCTACTATCCCATCCTGCGCTGGCGGCTGGAGCAGATTCGCTCTGTCCTGCTGCGCATCATTGCAAGGCTGGGCATATTCAACATCGCTGTGGGACTTACCTACCTGCTGCTGATCTTCGTATTCCAGATGGACCGGGTGATGCAGGAATACCGGGAAATGGGCCTGATCATCACCGCTGCTTGCCTGGTGCTGGGCAACATCACGCTGCTGCTCTACGACCGGCTGCTGGCCGTTATGACCGGCCTGTACGTATACAAGCTGCGCGACAAACTGATGTAAAAGGATATAAAAGAACCTCCCCGTTTGAAACGGGGAGGTTTTGTGCATCAGAGGCGAATCTTAATGCGGCGGGACCGATCGGTTTTCACCTCAGGCTGAACCGGCGGTTCTTCTTTCTGCTGCACAGGCGCCTGAACGACGGTTGCCGTGGGAACCGTCGCGGGTTCGTTTTCATCAAAGCCGTCCCGGTGCACGCCGGCGGCTTCCTTCATCATTTCGATTTCGCGGGCCTTCATCTGCTTGCCGTTGAACAGGTCATAGAGCACAGGCACCACGAACAGGGTCATCAGCGTGGAATAACTCAAACCGCCCACGATGACCACCGCCATGGGCTGCATCATTTCCGCACCCATGCCCGTGGCAAGGGCCATGGTGCTCATGCCCAGGATGGTGGTGAGCGCCGTCATCAGGATGGGACGCAGGCGGATGCGGCCGGTTTCGATGATGGCTTCCTTCTTTTCCATGCCGCCGATGCGCAGCTGGTTGATGCTGTCTACGAACACGATGCCGTTGTTGACAACCACGCCGGAAAGCACCAGGAAGCCCACCATGGCGATGATGGAAAGATCCATCTTGGTGATGATCAGCGCCAGCAGGCCGCCGGTGAATGCCAGCGGAATGGTGAACATCACAATGAAGGGGGATTTGAAGCTCTGGAACTGAGCCACCATGATCAGGAAGATGAACAGGATGGCCACCAGTAGCATCAGCACCAGATCCTCCATGTAGCCCATCACGGCTTCGTTTTCACCGGCCAGGGAGATTTCACAGCCCTCTACCGGCTGGTAGGTTTCGAGCAGCGCTTCCAGGTCGCGGCTCACCAGGTTGGCGCTGTAGCCCTCGGCAATGGAGAAACTGACGCTGGTTACGCGCTTCTGGTTGTCGCGGCTGATGCTGGAGAAGCTTTCGCCGTAGCTGATGTCGGCGATATCGCCGATGCGCACGAAGTAGGTCTCCTCGGTGCCCTCCACCTCGATTTCCATATCCTCGATATCTTCGGGCGTCAGGTTCTCGTTCTTATCCTCGGATACATAGAGAGTATACTCGCGGCCGTCCAACCTGGCTTCGGTCAGTTCAATAGGGCCGTAGAGCCTCTGGGCCACATACTGGTACACCTGAGCAACGGACAGGGAGTTATCGCTGGCCAGTTCCTTATCCACAGTGACCACCAGCTTGGGTTCGGCGGTGGCTGCACCGTCATCGATGTTCTCCGCGCCGGGTACCTGGGCGCACAGGGCGGCGATTTCACGGGCCGTGCGGCGCATGTCATCGGTGTCCTCGCCGGTAATGTTGATGGTGATGCCCTGGCCCGCAAATGCGGAAAGATCCATGGTGCTCACCTGCACGCCGAAGATCACGTTTTCGCCGTCCGCCCATTTGGCTGCGGCGCTCTGCATATCCGCTGCGATCTCGCCGTTGGGGCGCAATTCAGGATTCACCAGTATATAATAGGTATAACCCGAGCCGCCGCCCATCAGGGAAGTGGAATCGCCGGCAGAGAGGGATACGTCCGTCACACCCTCAATCTCCAGCATGGAATCCATGATCTCAATGGCCATGGCTTCCCGTTCGCTGTCGGGAATTACCGTATCCTCGAAGGCGAGGGATGCGCTCATCTGCTCGGAATTGACGCTGGGCATGAAGGAGATGGGCATATCCAGTACCTCGTTTACTGTGAACGCCAGCAGGCCGATGGCCGCCAGCAGCACCAGTATCTTTGCCTTCAGCGCACCGCGCAGCATCTTGGTATAAGCCCTCTGGATCAGGCCAAAGATGCGGTGCTTTCTGGGCTTCACCTTCTTGAACAGCGTAGCTGCGAAGGAGGGCACCACGGTCATGGAAACCACAAGGCTGGCCAGCAGAGAGAAGGCAATGGTCAGGCCCATATCGCTGAACAGGTCACGCGCCATGCCCTCGATAAACACAACGGGCAGGAACACACAGATGGTGGTCAGCGTGGAGGAGAACAGTGCGCCCGCCACCTGGTTTACGCCGCGGATACTGGCGGTGAGGATGGGCAGGCCTTCCTCATCCCGGAAGCGGTAGATATTTTCGATGGCAACGATGGAGTTATCCACCAGCATACCGATGCCGATGGCCAGGCCCGACAGGGACATGACGTTCAGGGTGATGCCCGTGAAGTACATGCACACGAAGGCCACAACCACGCTGGTGGGAATGGACAGGGCCACGATCAGCGTGGGTCTCCAGTCCAGCAGGAACAGCAGCAGAATCAGGATGGCCAGCGCGCCGCCGGACACCAGGTTATCCAGCACGGAGGATACGATCAGGTTGATGTAATCGCCCTGGTTCATCATCTCGGTCACGTGCAGGCGGGGATTCTCCGCCATGAGCCGCTCGCTCTCGGCGGTGATATTCTCGGCAACCTCGGCGGTGGAGGCGGTGGACTGCTTCTCGAAGGAGAGCATGATGCCGTTTTCGCCGTTGACCAGGGTGAACAGATCCTCGCTATTGTCGCTGATCTCCACGCTGGCCACATCCAGCAGGCGCACATCATCCACGGTTTCCATGCCCAGGGAGAACAGCTTGAGCTGCTTGAGCTCGGCCAGGGAAGCAAATTCCTTGCCGATGCTCACCAGGTAACGGTCATCCGCATTGGAAACATAGCCTGCGGGCAAATCCAGGTTCTGACTGCCCAGGATGCCGGAGATGGTTTCCACGGTGATGATGCCGTCAATACCCGCATTTTCCAGGGCCTCGTCGCGGTTTTCGGTGAATTCCTTCCAGCCCTCGGCCAGCTTTTTCTCCGCATCGCGCAGGGCGGAGGATGCCTGGCTGAATCCGGAGGAAGCCTGGGAACGGGCGTCCAGCAGCTGCTGGCGGGCTTCGGCCAGGTTGGTATCCTCGGCTACGCCCTCAATCATGCCGCCGGGCAGGATGCCCTGGCTGAGCTTGGTGAGCATTTCATCGATGGCCAACACGCCGGCTTCCAGCTGGGCAACGGCCGTCTGCGCCTGTACATACTGGGCATTCAAACCCTCGCCATCCTGAATCATCATCCAGGTCTGGTAGGCTTCGCTGGCCTTGATCTCATTGATCTGCCCATCCAGCTGGGCAATCTGCGCCACCAGTTCCTCACGGGCAGAGCCGTTGGCGATCTCTTCAGTGATCTGTGCAATCTCTGCATCCAGTTCGGCAATGCGGGCATCACAGATTTCGATCTGCTTCTGCGCAGCTTCAATGCGGCTCTGGATGGCGATTTCGCCGCCTTCGATGACGGTCAGCGCATCCTTCGCCTCTTCCAGAGAAGCAGCCTGGTCGTTCAAGGTTTCGCGCAGGGTATCGTGGCGGGAGGAGAGGGTATCCACGCTCTCCTGTGCTGCTGCAAGGCGAGCCCGGGCATCCGCCAGCTGGGCCTTCAGCTCCTCAAGGGTCTCGCCCTCTGCCTGGGCAATACCGCCGAAGATCACATCCAGCAGGGAAGCCTGCTGTTCGCCCTCGGAGGAAGCATCACCTTCCCCGCCGGACGGCTGGGATTCGGGCTGCTTTTCCGGTTCAGGCTGGGGCTCAGGCTGGGGTTCAGGTTCAGGCTGGGGTTCGGATTCCGGCTGGGAATCCCCATTGGATTCTCCCTCACCTTCACCGCCCTGATCTTCACTATCGGAGGAATCCGCGGATCCATCATCCCCGGAGGGCTGAATCGCCTCATCCTGCACAGCTTCCATGGTGGGCTCGGCATCTGTATCGTTGGGAGTGTCCGTAGTCTCGGGTACATCCGTGGTTTCGGGTGCATCCGTGGTTTCGGGCACATCCGTGGTCTCGGGTACATCCGTGGTTTCGGGTTCGTCCGTGGTCTCGGGTGCATCCGTGGTTTCGGGTGCATCCGTGGTCTCGCTTACACCCGAAGCCTCCGGTTCGTCCGTAGCCGCAGGCGTTTCTTCCGGCGCAGCCGTGGCCGGAACGGGGGAGACCGTAGGCTCCAGCGCACCCACGCGGGCCTCCAGATCCGTCACCTCGCGCTGAATGGCGTCGCGATCAAGGATGGCCGTTTCCAGCTGACCGCGGACTTCGGTTATGGTCGCCTCGTTGGCGGCGATTTCCTTTTCAAGCTGCGCAATGGTCTGCTTCAGGGAATCCGCATCCAGCAGCTTCAGATCGTTTATGTATTTTTCCTGGGAGGTTTTCAAATCCACCTGCTCCTGGCGGGCGGCCTGGGCTTCCTGCAGCTGCTTTTCCAGCGCATCGGCAGGCACATCCTCCATGGCGTCCAGCTGAGCCTGCAACAGAGCCCGCTGTTCCTCCAAAGCGCTGATTTGCACGGCCACCTGTTCGATCAGGGCCTTATCCTCATCGCTCAGGTTCACCAGCGCTTCCAGCTGGGCAAGGGCCAGTTTGGCGCCCTCCAGCTGGGCGGAAAGCTCCGTTTTCTGGGCGGTCAGCTGCTCAATAGCCTTGGGCATCTGCTGGGTGCCCTGGTCGATGGCGGCGATACCCTCGTCAATCTGGGCGTAAACCTTCCGCTTCATGCGGGAGAGCTGGCCCTTACCGGAGGAAACCTGGCTCATGGCGTCGCGCAGCTCCAGCTCCACCTCGGCCAGTTCATCGTCCACTTCCTTGAGGATGGCATTGTTGATCACATCAATTCGGCTCTGCTCGATGGTAATGTCCACCTGCTGGGTCAGGATGCCGGAGGCGCTGACGCGGGCCACGCCGTCCACGGCTTCGTATTCGCTGATCAGCTCCTCCTCCACATAATCAGAAAGCTCCAGCAAATCCGCATCGTCCAGGGACACGGTGGCGATGGTCACCGGCAGCATATCCGGGTTCAGCTTCATGATGACGGGCGTGCCGATGGCATCATCCCAGCCGCCGGAGAGCTGCTCTACCTCGGAATTGATTTCGATCATGGCGGTGTTCATATCCGCGCCGGATTCGAATTCCAGCACCACCAGCGACAGGTTTTCGCTGGAGGTAGAGGACACATTCTTCACATCCGTCAGCGTGGAAAAACCGCTCTCCAGCGGGCGGGTGACGTCCGCTTCCACCTTCTCCGGAGTCGCGCCGGTATAAGTGGTGTAGATCATGACGTAAGGCAGATCCATGCTGGGCAGCAGGTCCGTGGTCATGTTCATAAAGGAAATTACGCCCAGCGCAATCACCAGTATGATGGCTACGATAACGGTATAAGGCTTTTTTACGCTGTACTTTGCGAGCATTTATGTTCCTCCGGATGCCCGGCCTGCGCCGGCTGAATGCAGTATAATATGAAAAGAATCCTCAGAATAGCATCTATTGTAATTCTCCAGTTTAAACCCAGCTTGAACTCACAAAGAAGAACGGGTTAACCCGATGTGGTAAAATTTCTGCCAAACCCTTTTTAACACATAATCACCAAATATTCGCAATAATTTTTTGCACATCTTGCACAAAACAAACCGTTTTCACTTTGAACACCCTGCTCTTATTTTTTAATTCTCCATTGACAAAAAGATACCAATGTTGTATCATAGGATATACCAATGTGATCCTATCGGCTGCGTGCCGATAAAATAAACAGGAGGAAAACATCCATGAAGAAAATCGTTGCTCTTCTCGTTGCTCTGATGCTGGTGTGCTCCGCAGCCGCTATGGCCGCCACCGACATCGCTATCCTGGTTCCCAATGCTGACCACGGCTGGACCGGCGCTGTTCTGACCTACGCCGAGGAAAAGGCTGCTGCCATCAACGCCGAAGGCAAGTACGAAGCCAAGGTTATCTCTTCCGCAGATCCGGCCAACCAGATCTCCCAGGTTGAGGACATCATCGAAAATGAATCCGCAAAGTCCATCGTCATCCTGCCCCAGGACAACACCCTGGAAGCAACCATGAAGAAGCTGGCCAACTCCGGCATCCCCTTCGTCATGTTTGACCGCGTAATCGACTCCGTGTTCGATGCTTCCGTTGCTTCCGTTAAGGGCGACAACAACGGCATCGGCGCTGAGACCGCAAAGCGCTTCATCGCAGCTGGCATGCAGCCCGGCGACAAGATCCTCATCATGCCCGGTGACAACTCTTCCGTTCCCGCCATGCGTAACGACGGCTTCTTCTCCACCCTGCTGGAGAACGGCTGGACCCAGGAACAGGTAGACGCCATCGCTTCCACCGCTTACACCGGCTGGAGCCGCTCCACCGGCAAGCAGCTCTTCACCGAGTGGATGGACGCTTCCACCGTTGAAGAAATCACCGCCACCAAGTGGATCTTCACCCACGACGACGAAATCGGCATGGGCATCCTGGAAGCTCTGAAGTCCTCCGAGCTCGACGCTGAGAAGAAGGAAGCTTTCCTGACCGCTGGCGTTCACCTCGCAGCTTCCTCCGGTCTGAACGAGATGTACTCCGTAATCAAGGGCATCCATCAGAAGGACTACTCCGCAGAAGTTGCCGGCCTGGCCGACCTCTTCACCGTAACCTATGACCCCGCCATGATCCAGACCGCTTGCGACGACATGATCGCATACCTGGACGGCGCAGAAGTAACCAAGGATCACGTTATCGCTGTTGACGTTGTAGACGCCACCAACGTAGCTGAGTTCCGTGGCTTCGGCGATGCAGTTGCTGCTGAATAATCAATAGGGTTCCATCGTGCGCCCGCAGAAATCTTTCTGCGGGCGTATTTCAAAAGATTCATTAAGGGACGGCGCATACGCCGCTTATTGTATTATTTGTAAGGGAGAACGCAACATGGAAATGCTCCGTATGTCCGGTATCTCAAAGGCATTTTTTGGGGTAACTGTGCTGGACAATGTGGATTTTTCGGTGGGCCAGGGCGAAGTTCACGCGCTCCTGGGTGAAAACGGCGCGGGTAAATCCACGCTGATGAACATCCTCGCCGGCGTCTACACCCGCGACAGCGGCAAAATCACGTTTGAAGGCA
>JAGBAU010000168.1 GCA_017938785.1 Clostridia bacterium | reverse complement strand
GAGGGAATCTCCATATTCCCGGACGTACAGTCCAATGGGAATGCGGGTAAACTGAATCAATTCATTCTCTTCCGGGAAGCTTTCACCCGTCAGATCTTCCGGCACATCGAGATCCAGATAGAAGCAATAGGGCTGGTCCGTTGCACCTGCGCGCCAGGTGTCGATGTTGTGTACATACATGCACAGTTGCGGACGGCTCTTATCCTCGGCGTCAAAGCCATGCTCCCGGGCGTAGACCATCTGCGCGCGGAGCTTGGCATTGGCGGCAGTGAACATGATGCTGCCGTGCGATGCGAAGGGAATGTACCTTGTCTGAGCTTCATCGATGTAAATGATGAGGTGCTCAAGCCCATCATATGCACTAACCTGCACACCGTCGCCGAGGATGAAACTATAATAAATGGTTCCGTCGTTATCCTGCACTTGAAAAACTGAAGTATCTCCGATAAAGTAGCCGGAAACGTGTGTATCCTCCGGCAATTTCGGTGCGCTGTCTTTGCGCACGCCTGCGATGTAGCTGCCGTATTTTGCGTCGCTACGGGCGATGAAATCGTAGTCCACGCCCAGGTATTCCGTCACGAAGCCGGGTACCTCCGCGTCGGTGAAGGCTGCGTCCGGCAGAACCTCCTCCAGCCACGCCACGTATTCCCGAGCGGTTTCGGCCTGGGTGACGCTGAAGATGCAGATGAGAACCAGCAGAAGCATTATATATTTCCGCATAAGAATTCCTCCAATACTCCAATTTTACCACATTCACTATATAGACGCAATTTTTTGGAGAAATGTGGATTGCCGGAAAGAAAAAATCCTTCCCATTGGGGAAGGATGATGGTTTATTTGCCGAAGAGCAGCTCTTCCAGCTCTGCCAGATTGCTGTAATCGGCGATGATGATGTTGGCGCCGGCGCGAATCAGGCGGTCGCGCTTCCATTCGTCGATGCCGCAGCGGTTCACTTCATCACTGGCGACGCCTACGGCAAAGCCGCCGGCTTCGCATACGTTTTCAATCTCTACATAGCCATCGCCGAAGCCCAGCAGTTCGTCGCCGGAGAGCTTGTTTTCGCGGATGATACGCTCGATGACCATCTTCTTGGAGAAGGTTTTGTATTCACGCTGGGCGCCGTAGATATGATCGCCAAAATACTTATCCGCACCCAGCAGGTGGGCTTCATGCTTCACGTGTTCCTCGTCGGTACCAGAAGCCAGGTAGGGAGTTACCCCGTGGCGCAGCAGCATTTCCAGCATTTCGTAGCTGCCGGGTACGGTGAGGCTTTCCTGTTCGATTTCACCGGCGGCCAGGCCCTGCAGGCGGCCGTCGATTTTCTCAAGCAGGCGGCGGGAATATTCATCCTTGTAGGCCTGGGGATCCAGCGCCTTGCCGCCCAGCTTTTCAATTTCCTCTGCCAGGGCGATGCACTGGTAGATGGTCTGCTTGCCGGTCAGCTGGGTGATGAAATCCTTGGCCAGCGCTTCCAGTTCGGCGCGGGGCATATCCTTTCCCTTGGGGGTGGCGCAGAGCTCGTCGGTGAAGTAGGGGGTCATGATCTCCTGCCAGCCCTGGCGAATGAGGGAGATGGTACCGTCGAAATCCAGAACCGCATAGCGGAATGCGCCGGTGCGGCCTTCGCGAACCAGTTCGATGCTCTTGTACATGGATATTTCCTCCCCTTCTGTGGGTGTATTCAAAATTTGGATGGCGCACTTGACGAGTCTTTAGTGCGCAATTACAATGATAGCATAGTCTGAAACCCTTTACAAGGACGGAAATATTAAAGACATGAACGAAAAGAACAAGGCGATCGAAGTCGTTGCCGGACTGGTGCGCAGGGGAGAGGAATTCCTCATCTGCCGCAGGCCCATGCACAAGGCCCGGGGCGGCCAGTGGGAATTCGCCGGGGGCAAGGTGGAACCGGGCGAGACCCGTGCGCAGGCGCTGGTACGGGAATTCCGGGAGGAACTGGATGTGGAGCTGAACCCGGGCGAGGTACTGCTGGAGGTAATCCACGCCTATCCGGATTTGACGGTGCACCTGTCCCTGCTGGAGGCGACGGTAACTGCAGGGGAACCCCGTGCATTGGAGCACAGCGAAATCTGTTGGGTGAAGATGCCGGAGGTGCATGCCTATGACCTCTGCCCTGCCGATCGGGAACTGGTGCGGCTGCTGCGTAGAAAAAACTGGCTGCATGAACAGGAGATTGCCCATATCCGCGGCTGGGATTTTTCCCACATCGACGAACGATACGCCGAGGAAGAGGACCTGCCCTGGAGCTACCGCGAAACCATCAACGCCTGCCGCAGGCCGGAACATAAACTGCTGGATATCGATACCGGCGGCGGGGAATTTCTGCTGTCGCTGGGGCATCCGAATGAGAATACCGCCGCCATGGAGGGCTATGCGCCCAACGTGGAACTGTGCCGGGAAAAGTTGCTTCCCATGGGAATCGATTTCCGGGCAGGAAATGGAAACAAGCTTCCCTTTGAGGATGAACGGTTCGATCTGGTCATCAACCGCCACGGCGATTTCAATGCCTGGGAGATTCACCGCGTGCTCAAGCCGGGCGGAATGTTCATCACCCAGCAGGTGGGTGCGGAGAATGACCGCGAACTGGTGGAGCTTCTGCTGCCGGGCACGCCTATGCCTTTCCCGGAGCAGTATCTGTCCATGGCTGAACGCAAGTTCAGGGAGGCAGGCTTTGAAATCCTGGATGCGCAGGAAGCCTTCCGCCCTATACGTTTTTACGATGTGGGTGCGCTGGTATGGTTTGCCCGCATCATCGAGTGGGAATTTCCGGGCTTCGAGGTGGACAAGTGCCTGGATAGCCTCTATGCTGCACAGGAAATACTGGAAGAGCAGGGTTACATCGAAGGCCGCATTCACCGCTTCCTGCTGGCAGCGAAAAAGCAATAAAAAAACATCCCAGTGAGCATGGTGTCAAGGAATGTTTTGTCCTGCATATTACACCACGATTTTAGCTGATTTGCAGTAAACGATCAGAAACAAATTGAAAGAGCAAGCCAGGCAAGGTTTGCTGTTTCTTGTACTGCTGTGATAGAATGAAAGCGATAAACTTGAATTGGAAGGTGTGTTTCTATGCAGGAGATAATCTCAACGCTGACAGCGAAAGATGATCAATATGCTTGCGCCATGGCTGACAAAATCATCTCCGAGAGTCAAGATTCTGACAAATGGTATGAATACTTTGATATTTTTTCATCCTTGCTAAACCATCCCAAATCATTGGTAAGAAATCGTGTATTAAATATCCTTGCGTCTAATGCACAGTGGGACGATGCAAATCGTTTTGATATGATTCTTGATGATTATCTTGCTCATGTCACGGACGAAAAGCCAATTACCGCCAGACAGTGTATCAAAGCGCTTGAACAGGTAGGAAAAGCAAAACCGCAGTACATTCCAAGAATCATTGCTTGTTTTCACAGTGCTGATTTATCAAAATACAAGGAAAGCATGCGTCCTCTGATTGAAAAGGATATGGTCAAAACCGAGCACGCATTGACAGCGCAAATTCCAATTTGTTGAGCAAACGAAAACAGATTTCCACCCTCTCATGAGGGCGCAATTATACGCACTATTCCAGTGCATTGCGTTTGTACACGTACATAAGCAAACGAGCATCCAAACACCGGATGCTCGTTTGTTCGTTACTGGATAAATTGTTCTTTAAGAATCTTCCCGCCATGCGGGGTGTTTTGGTTACTTCAGCGCTTCCAGGACTTCTGCCAAAGTCGGGAAGGAGGCTGCCGCGCCGGGACGGGTGACGGAGATGGAGCTTGCCTTACTGGCGCGCTTCAGTGCTTCGGCAGGTTCCACGCCATCGGCCACGGCTGCGAAGAAGAAGCCGGTGAAGGTATCGCCTGCGGCGGTGGTGTCCACGGCCTGTACCTTGTAGACCTGCTGGCGGATGCGCTGGCCCTTGCCGCAGTACACGCTGCCGTCGCCGCCCAGGGTGAGCACGATCTGCGCATGGGGATAGAGCTCGGTGAGCTTATCGAGAATCTTGTCCGGGTCGGTTTCGCCGGAGAGCTCGCCGCCCTCGATCTCGTTCAGGATGAACCAGGAAATCTTCTCCAGGGGCAGATCCTTCAGATTGTCCGCGATGGGGGAGGGATTCAGCACGATCTGCATGCCCTTGGCGTATGCAGCGTCGATGATCTTGTCGATGCTGTTGATTTCATTCTGCAGCACCAGGAAATCGCCCTCGCCGAAGGGCTCCAGGGCTTCCTGGATGAAGGCTTCGGTTACGCACTGGTTGGCGCCGCCGTAGAGGAAGATGCAGTTGTTGCCTGCGGGTTCCACCTGGATGACCGCATGGCCGCTGGGCTGGTCGATGGTGCGCACGAAGCGGGTATCCACGCCGTTATCGGCCAGGAAGGCACGCAGCATTTCGCCGTCTTCGCCGATCAGGCCGGCATGGTAGATCTCTGCGCCTGCCTTGGCCAGGGCGACGGACTGGTTCAGGCCCTTGCCGCCCACGTTCTTGTTGAAGGCCGTGGAGGACAGGGTTTCGCCTGCGCGGATGAAGTGGGGCATCTGGTAAACCAGATCCAGATTCAGGGAACCAAAGTTCAGGATTTTCATGAGAAAAACGCTCCTTCCGGCGAAAAATTCAAACTGAATTCATATGTACTTATTATACTCGAAAAGAAAGATTGGGTCAATTAGAGTTTTATGCTGTTTGACAATACATTCAAATGGTGTATAATTATATAGTATTGTAATGCGCATTGCGCAGGAAGGAAGAATCCATGGGTAAAATGACCAGCATCGGCGGACAGGCGCTGCTCGAAGGCATCATGATGCGCGGCCCGGAAAAGACCGCCATGGCCGTGCGCCATACCTCCGGTGAAATTATTATTGAAGAATACGAAACCAAAGGCAAAAACCGCGGCAAGTTTTTTAAGCTGCCCTTCGTCCGCGGCCTGTTCAACATGTATGATTCCCTCACCTTCGGCTACAAGTGCCTGATGCGCTCCGCCGAGCTCTCCGGCCTGGAGGAAGAGGAAAACGAGAAGAAGCGCAAGAAGGAGCCCACCAAGTGGGATAAGATCTTTGAAAAGCTGCTGATGCCCATTGCCACGGTTCTGGCGGTGATCATCGGCGTGGGGCTGTTCATGTACCTGCCCACCAAGGTATTCGATTGGATCGCCGGCGCCACGTCCATCGGCGGCATGGTGAATCCGGACGGCAGCCATCCCTATGTGTACTACCTGATCAAGGCGGCCATTTCCGGCGTGCTGCGCATCATCATATTTATAACCTACGTCTGGGCCACCAGCCTGATGAAGGATATCCGCCGCACCTACATGTACCACGGCGCTGAACACAAGACCATCTTCTGCTATGAAGCGGGCCTGCCCCTCACTGTGGAAAATGTGCGCAAGCAGATTCGCTTCCATCCCCGCTGCGGCACCTCCTTCCTGATTCTCACGCTGATCGTGGGCATCGTGGTGGGCATGTTCATCCATATCGATAACACCATCCTCTACACTGCCGTGAAGCTGCTCACCTTCCCCATTGTCATTGGCGTGGGTTATGAGCTGATCAAGCTGGCAGGCCGCAAGAACAATGCTTTCACCCGCGCAATTTCCCTGCCTGGCGTATGGCTGCAGCACATCACCACCCGTGAACCGGACGACGATATGATCGAAGTGGCCATCAAGGCCATGGAACTGGCCATTCCCGAGGAGGAAGGCGCAGACCGCTGGTAATTTCACAGCAAGCATAGCTTTACGAAAGATGCTTTTCGCACCTGCATATACAGTGTGCGGAAAGCGTTTTCGGCTTTTGAGTATAGGAGGAAAATCCTGTGAAGGCGAAGAACAAGCGGGCGAAAAAACGTCCCGTCAAATACGATCGTACCAGGTTTCCGCGCAGGCTTCTGGGTATGATCCTTTGTGCCCTGGTGACCACCCTTGTGGTGGAAGGCTTCAACCAGGCGAGTATTCCGAGGTTGATTGAATACCTGAAGCAGCCCCAGTATTTTGCGCTGAACTTCCTGGTGATTCTGATGTGCATGAGCCTGTCGGAGCTGTTCAGGCATCGCCGGGCCATGAATGCATCCATATCCGCCCTGTGGATGGTGCTGGGCGTCGCCAATCATCTGGTGGTGCGTAACCGCACCCTGCCCTTGGCCGGCGGTGATTTGCTGCTGGATATTGAACTGATCAAGCTGGGCCTGGTCTATTTCACCTGGATACAGATCATTTCCGTGTTTGTCGGCGGGATCGCGCTGATCGCCGGAATTGCATGGCTGTTCACCCATACGGCGGTGCGCAGGCGCATGAATTATGCGTTCAGCTGCTGCGTGGTGGCGATGATGATTCTGCTGGTGTTCGGTTCTCATATGATGTTTATCAAGGCCGGCGCGCTGCCGGATGTGTTCCCGGACCGTGTGACTGCCTATAAGAAATACGGCTTTACCACCTGCTTTGCCTTTACCTTCGGACGCCAGGGCATCGATAAGCCG
>JAGBAU010000016.1 GCA_017938785.1 Clostridia bacterium | reverse complement strand
CTGCTCTCCAATGGCCTGCTGCTCTGGGGTTTGGACGCCACCATCATTTCCGGCATCAAGGGCCTGCTGTTCGTGGTCATTGTGGCGCTGAGCTATGATCGCAGCAATGGCAAGCTGGTGAGCTGACTTTTGTACCTATCCCCGGCTTCGGGGACAAAATAGAACCAAACAAGAAAGAAGGAGAATGAACATGAAGAAGATTTTGGCTTTGATTCTTGCGCTGGTAATGGCGCTGGGCTTCTGTGCCTCCGCACTGGCGGAATTTGATGCAGGCGCGCTCAATACCGACAAGGAGATTCCCCAGGGACTCAAGATTGCCTTTGCCTACCGCAGTTTCTCCGATAAGCTGGGCTCCCAGTACCAGAATTGTATCCAGTACCTCTGCGACGCTTTCGGCGTAGAAGTGATCTTCTTTGAGCTGGGCGACGGCGGCGACACCGCCGTATCCGCAGTTGAATCCGTACTCGCTGCAGGCGATGTGGACGGCCTGATCGTTGCCGGTGCAACCTCCCCTGCCTATGTTGCAGCAGCCGATAAGTATGGCGCAGCTTATGTCTGCACCGGCGGCTTCCCGGCCACTGCTGAGGAAATCGCATCCTGCGTCGCCTACGACTGCTTCCTTGGCGGCCTGCTGGATGACGACGACTGGGCAGGTGAACAGGCCATTGAAGCCCTCTATGCTGCCGGATGCCGCAACATCTGCTATTCCGGTCTGATCAAGGGCATCGTTTCCTCCCATGATGCCCGTGCCGCAGGTATGCAGCGCGTGGTTGAAAAGTATGAGGATCTGAACCTGCTGGCTGAAAACTACTCCATGCTGGAGTGGAGCGCCGATATTTCCTCCTTCGTGGCTTCCTATCCGGAGCTGGATGGCTATGGCTTCTCCGCCTGCGCAGATTCCCTCTACCTCGCCTTTGAAACCGAGGGCATCGCCGATGGTTCCGTGAAGATGGCCACCGTCGATATCTCCTCCGAAACCGGAACTTACTTCGAGAAGGGCGTTCAGGCCTGGACCTGCGGCGGTCAGTACGGTACTGCCATGATGGCTTTCTCCGTGCTCTACAATTATCTGGCAGACGGTACCCGCATCATTGCCGATCCCTCCGTACCCATGCTGCGTCCCTACATCGGTATCTCTTCCTACGAGGAGTATGAGGACTATGTGAAGTACGTGGAGAATCCCCTGCCTGTCTACGACGCCAATGAAATTGCGCACACCATCCACTACTTCAATGAAGAGGCCTCCGTAGCTACCTTCGAGGAGTATGCCGCCAACTATTCCGTTGCAGACGTAGCTGCCCGTCACGGTGCTCTGATTGGCTGATCAACATTCGAATCTCCGTAACTTGACCGTTTGAGCCGTACGCGGCTTTCCAGATGAGGTGATACTGATGAAACAACAGCCGAAAGCAGTCCGCGAAGCCATCCGCTTCCTGAAGGCTTGCATCATTCCCGTGGGTATGTGGCTGCTCTTTGCCATCCTCACCGGCGGGCGCACTGCAACCCAGCGCATGTTCTTAAATACCATGCGCCAGTCGGTTACCGCCAGTGTGATCTGCTATGGCCTGATGCTGAATATGTCTGTGGGCATGCTGAACTTCTCAGCAGGCGCAATGATGCTATTTGCAGGCATCATCGGCGGCAATCTTGCCAAGCTCACCGGAACCGGCATTCCCGGCATGGTTGTGTTCATCGTGGCGATCAGCGTTGCTGTAGGCGCACTCACGGGCCTGCTCTACAAGCTGATGCGCGTACCCTGCATCGTGCTGTCCATCGGCCTGATGCTGGTCTGGGAAGCCGCACCCAAGCTCATCTTCCCGGATGGTTTGAACCTGAAGGCGAACATGACCATTCTGGCCCGCAATCCTTACTGCTTCTATGTGCTGGGCATCTGCCTCGTGCTGTTCTTCGTGCTCTATAATCTCACGGCCTTCGGCCATAACCTGCGCGCTATCGGCAGCAACCAGGCCATCGCAAACAGCGTGGGCCTGAACGGGGACAAGATTAAATTCCTGTCCTTCGTGTTCGGCGCGGTCTTCATGGGCGTTGCCAGCGTGCTTTACATGAGCGAGCGCGGCGAAGTGCGCAATATGCAAACCATGGGGTCGCTTGCCATCATGATGGATGGCTTCATGGCCATGTTCTTTGCCAAGTTCCTTTCGCGCTACTGTGATATGTCCATCGCCGTCATCTTTGGTACCTTCTCCATGAAGATGCTCACCAATGGCTTTGTAGCCATGGGCATTTCCTCCACCATGCGTGATGTGACTCAGGGCTTCTTCCTGCTGGTGCTGCTGGTGATCTCTGCCAATTCCGGCATCATGGAAAAGAAAAAAGCAGATCGGGAATTTGCCCGAAAATGCAGGGAAGAAGCGGCATAAACAATGACAACAACCGGGCTTGCGCGTGTAGGCCCGGTTGTCTATTATCTATGAAAGAAGAGCGGAATACATCATCACAACCGTCTTCATATTAATGTAGGGCGCTGCTTCAGTACGGCGTGAATCTGAATAAAAAACGACATCCCCACAATGCCGGTCAAGCACTGCAGGGATGCGTTTTGAAGAAAATTGGTAATTCTCTGAATAGTCTCTTGCGGTGCACGAATGCAGCAAGTGCCTGTAAGAGACTTTTCAATACACGGATCATCGTGTATGATAGAAGTATACTGTATTATAAGACAAAATTAAAGCTATAAAAGCGACTGTAATTGGTAAAATACTGCCAATGGAGATTTGCGATGATTCAAGTTCCTAACAGCATTACCATAACGGATAAGCAGCGAGAAATCGTGCAGAACCACGAACAGGATTTTCCCTATACGGCGATGGAGGCCCGCATGGAGCTCTTTCCAGGCAAGTGTACAGCCTGGCATTGGCACGACCACTTTGAAGTTGGTATAGTGAAAAGCGGTGTGTTGGAGTTGTACACACAACGGGGCAGTGTGCGTATCTATCCGGGCCAGGGATATTTTCTGAATTCTAAGACGCTGCACATGAACAAAGCTGCTCAGCCGGAAGGCTGTGTCTGTCTCCATGCCCAGCTGTTTGCACGCGAACTACTGGCGGGAACCGGTTTGATATCTCGCCGGTATGTAGTTCCGGTTGAAAACTGCACGGGACTGGAAATGCTCCTGCTGGATGAAAGGGATGATCGGGCAGGCGAAGTTATTGCGGAACTCAATTCTGCCTTTGCTGCAGCTGAAAGCGATACATCTGGGCATGAATTGCTCGTGTGCGCACATCTGTCGCTGGCCTGGTGCAAGCTCTTCCATCTGATGGAACCAGTTATCCGCAATGAACACGGCTTTTCCCGTGAAAATACTGCGCGCGCAAAGCAGATGCTCAGCTTTATTCACGAAAACTATCAGCAGCAAATCACGATATCAGAAATCGCCTCTGCTGCCATGATTTGTGAACGGGAATGCTTCCGTTGTTTTTCTGAAACATTGGATACAACGCCTATGAAATACTTGAATCGCTATCGAATTGCTACCGCTTGCCGCTTGCTTGCAGAAACCACAGATTCAATCAGTGGGATTGCCGAAAAATGTGGTTTTTCCAACTCCAGTTATTTCGGTAAGATTTTCCGCAATATGATAGGCTGCAGTCCTTGCGAATATCGTCGGAACATATCTTAAAAAACTATGTTGTTGTCAAGAATAAACAGAGACCGAAAGAATCAGAACCGTTAGATACCGATTCTCTTTTGTGTATGAACATCCTCTGCTTCGAGTGAGAAAGTCGGAAAGTATTTTTGGGTGGATATCGACCAAACAAGAACACCGAAATCTTGCCTTTGGCAAGCTTCCGGCACGGGAAATCGCAAGCGATTGTCCTGTTCTTGCGCGATACAATAAAACGCGGGTATTGCCAATTATACAATGTCCGCGTTCCGGTATATTATTTAGAATTTTTCCATTTCTTTGCCTCCTGCTGTCCTTCCTCACTTTCATAATACCTTTGAATCAAAGGCAACATTGCACGCGCAAGGCGTTCAATGGCGTAATCGGGGATGTTCATATCGGATTCGGTAACTTTGGTTTCATTTGCAGGAGTTACGATGCCTGCGTTCTTTTTCTTGGTGGGGGTAATCGCCTCTTTCTAAATTATCGTTCAAAATCGCCATAGATCATGCGCATGGTCTGTTTGCGGGCAAAATCCAACTCTCTGCGCGTTTCTTCCGGCATATATTTTTCATAGCGGCGCAGATGATCGAGCTGTGCCAGCAATTCTGTGTATTTGTTCCTCATTTCTGCCATTTGCGTCCATGCTTCGTGGCTGGTCTTCTTAGCTTCTGCGGCTTCACGTTGCCAGTGGGCAATACTGATGTTGCTGGAAGCAATCTGTGCGGACAGTACCTGCGTTCGTTTGAGAAATGCCGGGAATCTAGTTTCAATTTCCTCCTTTACCTTTGGTGCGTTGAAACGGTTGAGACCGTTGAACATATCGATAAATTCCTGTCCCTCCTTTTCCAGAACAGTTGTCCTCTTAATCATCCACGTGGGAATGTGTTTCCTGCCTGTTTCTTTCGCCGCCCTGCCGCGTTCCAGATCGGGGAATTCTTTCGCCATGAAAGCATGGTATCGATCCTGCCAGCGGCAGAGATTCTGCCGATTGCCTATGATCTTCTTGGCAGACAAGTGACCATCCGGTGTAAGCGGCACAAAGCAAAGGTGCATGTGCGGCGTTTTCTCATCCAAGTGGACGACAGCTGAGATGATGTTCTCTTTGCCAATTTCCTTTTCAAAGAATTGGGTTGCGAGTCGGAAGAATTTCTTTTGTTCTTCAGCCGGTAGCTCGTTCATGAACTCCGGCGAGGCAGTCAGCATTGTTTCTATCATCAGCACACTGTCCTTGCGGATACGG
>JAGBAU010000167.1 GCA_017938785.1 Clostridia bacterium | reverse complement strand
GTTCTGTCAATGTGTTTTTACACATAATCCGCCCACTCCGGGCCCTCGGGTTTGGTGTGGTGCAGGTGCCCTGCGGCGGCCAGGTTCGGGAAATTCTGCTGCCTGAGCGCCTCATAGAGCACGATGGCCACGGAATTGGAAAGGTTCAGGCTGCGCGCATCCGCCACCATGGGGATGCGGATGCACTTATCATAATTATCCGCCAGCAGCTCTTCAGCCAGGCCCTTGGTTTCCCGGCCGAAAACCAGGAAATCCTCATCCCGGTACTGCGCGCCGGCGTAGTCCTGCGGCGCCTTGGTGGTGGCGAGGTGGAGCCGGGCGTCCGGGTACTTCTCGCAGAAGTCCTGCCAGGATTCATGAATCTCCAGGGTCATCATGTGCCAGTAATCCAGCCCCGCGCGCTTCAAATACTTATCCGAAAGCTCGAAGCCCAGGGGTTTGATCAGGTGCAGCTTGGCCCCGGTGGCCGCGCAGGTGCGGGCGATGTTGCCGGTGTTCTGGGGAATTTCGGGGTTTACGAGCACGATGTGCATCATACCTTTTCATCTCCCAACACGTATTTATGGATGGTCTGCGCCACGCCGTCCTCGGTGCAGGCGGGGGCGACGATGCGGCAAACCGCTTTGACCTCGTCCAGAGCGTTGCCCACCGCCACAGGCCAGCCCACGTTTTCCAGCATGGGCAGGTCGTTGGTGAAATCGCCGAAGCCCATGGTCTGTTCCCGGGTGAAGCCCAGGTGCCGGGTGAGCCAGTTCACAGCCGCGCCCTTGCCGGTGCCGGGGGCCATGATCTCCAGGTTGAAGGGGAAGGCGGAATTGACCTGCAGGCCGGCGTCCTCCAGCTTCTTCTGGATGGCGGGCAGGATGGCTTCATCATCTGTGTAGGCTTCAATCTTATAGGGCAGGCGGGAAAGGGCTGCGGTGAAGGCAGCTTCATCCCCGTCCACAATTTCATACTTGCCGCCGTAGAAGTAGCCGCCCTTTTCAGGCAGGCGGAACTTGCTGAGGTAATGGCCGCGCAGGCGGAAGATGCCGCCGCGCACATAGCAGGTGACCATGACCGGCTCATCCTTCAAAATCTCCCATGCAGCGCGGGCCTGTTCTTCGTTCAGGCCGCCCTCCATGAGCACGGTGCCGTCGCACTTCACAACCGCGCCGCCGTTGCTGATGATCATGTAGCCGTCGGTGATGCCCAGCTGGTCCTGGACCACCTTCAGCGCAGCAGGATACCAGCGGCCGCTGGCGATGACAAACTCGACGCCCTGCTCACGGCAGGCGCGCACCGCTTCCACGGTGGCCGGGGAAACCTTACCCTTCGGGGGCAGGATGGTACCGTCGATATCGGAAAAAATCAGTTTGATGTCCATATTTCTACCTTCACAAAACATACTCTTCCAGAGCAAGACCCACGCCGCCCAGGTTGTGCATGGGGGCGATGATCTTCGCCACGGCCTTCACCGCATCCTCGCCGTTTTCCATGGCGACGGGAATGCCGGAGGCGTTGAGCATGGGAATATCGTTGGTCTGGTCGCCGAAGGCCATGACCTGTGCAGGGTCGACGCCCGTCTTTTCGCACAGGATGTTGACGGCATAGCCCTTGTCCACGCCGGTGGGCATGAATTCGATGTTGCGCTTGGAGGATTTGGAGATGGACAGGTTCATGTCCTTCAATTCTTCCGCCAGCTTGTCAAAGCCGGGGTCATAGGGCGCGCCCATGGCCAGGAACTTATAGACGTCGTTCATGCCCTCGTCCCAGAGGCGGTCACGGTCGCACACGGTTTCATAGAGGAAACCCTCCTCGCCGCAGACGCCCGGGATATGATGGGCATAGCGGGGGCCGAGGCCCTCGCGCACGTGGGGATTGCCCATGTAGCACTTGCCCCGGCGGTAGGCATTGAAGTACATGCCGCTCTTTTCCAGCACTTCACAGATGTGCATGGCCGCTTCGCGGGTGTAGGTGAACTCCGCCAGGGTGGGGCCGGATTCGCCGGCCTCGATGCGGCTTCCGTTGCAGGCGGCGAACAGCGGGTGCACACCCAGCTGGCGGGCGAACTGGCGCATCAGTTCGAAGCTGCGTCCGCTGACCAGCGCGATTTTGATGCCCCTTTTCTCACATTCCTGCAGCGCCCGGCAGTTGTTCTCCGGGAACTGCTTCCGGGAATTCATCAGGGTGCCGTCGATGTCCAGCGCCAGCATTTTAACATTGAATTTCTTCATTTCTTCAACCATTCGGGCGCAGCCGCGTGGAATTTCTCGCCCACATGGGCGCAGAGCGGGCTGCCCTTGGGAATCTCCATGGTTTCGCACCACAGGCACAGCCGGGTCATGAAGCCCAGCCGCTTGTTGGTTTCGCGGTCACCGTACTTATCGTCCCCCAGGATGGGGCAGCCAATGTGGGCCATATGGGCGCGCAGCTGGTGGGTGCGCCCGGTGACGGGCTCCAGCTCCACATCCCACATGCCCTCCCCCGCCGCGCCCAGCAGCTTCACCCGGGTCACGATCTCCTTGGAGCCGGGGACAGGCTTGTCGCTTATGCGCACGGTGGAGCGCTTGGCGTCCTTTACCAGGTGGGCCTTGAGGGTCAACTCCTCCCGGGGCGGCTTCTTGCACAAAAGCGCCCGGTAGGTCTTTTTCATTTCATGGGACTTGAAGGCCTCGAAGGCCTGGTCGAAGGTTGCATCATCCAGCGAGGCCAGCATCACGCCGCCGGTGGCCGCGTCCAGGCGGTGGCACAGCCGGGCGGTGGGATGGGTTCTTTGCAGGCGCACCTCCATGGTATCCGCGCCCACGCCGTCCTGATCAGGAAGCGCAGGCAGACCCTGGGGCTTCACGGCGGCAAGCAGATGCCCGTCGTCGAAGATGATCTCTGCTTCGGCCTCGAAGTGCTTCGCCGGGGCGTAGATTTCAAGCATGTCCCCGCCGCGCACCATGTCGCCCTTGCCGGCCTTCACGCCGTTGACGCGCACATCCTTCTTCTTGAGCAAATCACGGAGCACATGCCCCGGCAGCAGCGGCCATGCGCGCTTCAAATAGCGGCTCAGCTCCTCCGGCCGGAGGTTTGCGGGAACTTCATGGCGGATCATGCGTTTTCCTCCTCGGGCCAGGCCAGGTACATCTCCTCATAGCGCAAAGGTTCGATCTTGCCCTCGGACATGTTGGTGACCCGGGCGAGGAAACCATCCTCATCGCTGCACTTGACGATCAGGGTAAGGGTAATCACATCCGTGAAGGTTTTATCCTCCACGATCACCGGCTCGCCCTTGAGGAAATATTCCACCTTGCTGAGCATGGGATAGGGCACCTCCATGAGGTAGCGGGCCGTGGGGTGCATCACGCCCACGCCGCAGGCGTTCAGCGCCGTGGCCGCGCCCTGGGAATAGGCGCGCACCAGGCCGCCCGCGCCCAGCAGCACGCCGCCGAAATAGCGGGTGACCACCACCGCGCAGTTGGTGACGCCCCGGGCCTTCATGACCTCGATGATGGGCATGCCCGCGGTGCCGCCGGGTTCTCCGTCGTCGCTGTAGCGCATGATGCCCATGTTGGCGCCGATGATATAGGCATAGCAGTTGTGAGTGGCGTCCTTATGCTTGGTGCGGATCTCCGACAGGAAGGCCAGGGCCTCCTCCTCGGTTTCGCAGGGACAGCCGTAGCCGATGAAGCGGGATTTGTTGACGATGAAGAAATCATCCGCGCGCCTGATCAGCGTCTTGTAGGGCTTGAGCGCCATGGAACCACCACTCTTTCAAAGTTTCATTTCATTATAGGACAAATCCCGCGCATGCGTCAAGCATGCGCGGGATGGAAAAACGGATCAGGTTCGAATGACCTTCTTGGTGGCCCACCTGCCGCTGCGAAAGCGCAGGGTATACAGCGTTCCGCGCACCGCCCAATCGCAGAACATGCCGATCCACACGCCCATGGGGCCGAAGCCGAAGCCGCGGATGAGCACCGTGACGATCACCACGCGGCAGAGCCACATGGTGGATGCGGAGACCATCATGCAGAAGCGCAGGTCGCCCGCGGCGCGCAGTCCGTAGGCCGGAATGAAGGAATAGGTCCAGATCAGCGCCTTCACCAGGCAGACCACATAGGTGAGCCGCACCGTAAGATCGGCGGCCTCCGGCTCCATGTCTGCGAGGATGGTGATGGGGCGCACCAGCAGGGCAACCAGAACGCATACGACGGCGGTCGCGATATGCGCATAGAGGGTCAACTGGCGGATGTATTTGCGGGCTTCATCCGGCCGGTCCGCGCCGATGCACTGGCCCACGATGGTCATCATACCCAGACCGATGCCCTCCGGCGGGCGGCTGGTGAAGCCCTCCAGAACCGACGTCATCGCCTGGGCGGCGATGGCCACGGTGCCCAGGGTGGAGATCGTGGACTGGATGGCCAGCTTGCCGAACTGGAACATGCCGTTTTCGATGCCGTTGGGCACGCCCACGGACACGATGTGCCAGATGCGCTTCATGTCGGGCCGGAACCTGCGGTAATCCCGCACCACGATGGACTGGCGGGGCTGGCGCAGGTAATACAGCACCGCCACCGCGCACACGATGCGGGAGGCCAGCGTTGCCAGCGCCGCGCCCGCTGTGCTCATATCCAGGACGAAGATAAACAGGGCGTTCAGCACCACGTTGACGATGTTCGCCACCGTGGAGACCACCATGGTCAGGCGGGATTTGCCGTCCACGCGGAACAGCGCCGCCGCCGCATTGTACAGCGCGATGAAGGGATAGGACAGCGCGGTGATCAGCAGGTACACCAGGGCGTTCTCCATGACGTCCGCCTCCACCCGGCCGAAGATCAGCCTGAGCAGCGGCCCGCGCAGCGCCACAATAAACAGCGTTACAAACAGAGAAAGTCCCAGCACCGTGAGAATCAGCTGTTTTCCGGTTTCATTGGCCTCTTCCTTCTGGCTTCTGCCCAGGTACTGGGCGCAGATGACCGCGCCGCCGGTGGCCATGGCGGAGAATATATAGATGATCAATACATTGATGGAGTCCACCAGGGATACCGCGGAGATGGCCGCCGAGCCCGCGCAGGAGATCATCATGGTGTCCGCCGTACCCATGAGCGAGGTGAGCACCTGCTCCACCATCAGCGGAATGACCAGGCTCCAGATTTGCTTCTTGGTAAACATGGAATCGCTTCCCGTCGGTTTATTGGTTCCATTATACGCCCGGGTGAATCACACAAATACCGCGGACGGGTTAAAACTAAAAGCCTTCCCGTTAGTCGGGTGGCCGTAAAACAGTTAAACCGACCTGTGATGTAATCACAGGTCGGTTTTTGCAAGATGTGCCGGTTTCGGAAAGACTCCCTTGTGCAAAGGGAAGCTTTGGTGCGGTGCAAAATCACACATCGCACGATACACTATGGATGATAGAAGTGCGCTCTAAATCTGGTTGATAAACTTAAATTGGTTATGCCTTTTTAATCGGATGCCGAATGACGGTTTTCCATTTATCGGGAGCGACCTTTCTTGCATCGGACATATAAATCTCATGATGCAACCTGTTTTTGTTGAAGTCGTTTACATATCCGTTCTGTTCCAAGTAGGCATCCATCAAGGCAACTGTTGCGGGCTCGTCATCAAAGGGCCCAGAGTGCATTATTTGAACGCACAAGCCCTCTTCGATAGTCATGAATTCTGCGG
>JAGBAU010000166.1 GCA_017938785.1 Clostridia bacterium | reverse complement strand
TCTTCGGCACCATCCGCATTCCCATGGTGACCTACATCGTGATTGCTCTGCTGTGCCTGTTCAACGTTGCCATCATGCGCACCCGTCTGGGCCAGCAGTTCCGCGCAGTCGGTCAGAACATGACCGTTGCCAACGCTTCCGGTATCAACGTGGACAAGGTTCGCGTGATCGCCATCGTGATCTCCACCGTGCTCGCAGCATGGGGCCAGCTGATCTTTGTTCAGAACTTCGGCGTGTTCCAGACCTACGGCGCGCATGAACAGGTCGGCCTGTACGCCGGCGCGGCCATCCTGGTCGGCGGCGCATCCATCGTCCGTGCGACCAACGCACAGGCAATCCTCGGCTGCATCCTGTTCCACACCCTGTTCATCGTTGCTCCCGCTGCAGGCAACACCCTGTTCGGCGACGCGGGCATCGGCGAATACTTCCGCGTATTCATCTCCTACGGCGTTATCGCCCTGGCGCTGGTTCTGCATGGACTGCGCTCCATGAAGAGCAAGAAGGCCAAGTAAGAGGATATGAGCCTTTGAGCGCCTCCATTTGGGGAGGCGCTCTTTTGTATAAAATTATTCTGAGAAAATTTCAGAAAAGGCTTTACAAATAGTTGGGTATGTGATATAATAATCAATGTTCGAAAGCGAACAGCGATCGTGCGGGGCATTAGCTCAGTTGGCTAGAGCGCTACACTGGCAGTGTAGAGGTCATGGGTTCGAATCCCATATGCTCCACCAAACCGCGCAAATCCGAACCAGTCAAACGGTTCGGATTTGTTTTATGTTTCGGATATTGCGTGTTCCGCTCCACCAAGGACCACAGTTTAGACTGTGGTCCTTTTTTGTAACTAAAAGCAGGAGAAGCATTGTGTTCTCCTGCTTTTAGTTGTTTCAACCTTCAAAGCCGATCAGAAAGCCGCCTTTTTCCGCATAGAAGCTGCAAAGCGCGCCGCAGGTGCCGGTTTGAATATCGCAGTTTGGATACTCCTGCAGGATTAAACCGCACAGCTGCCCGGCCGCTTCGGGATTCAGGCAATGATCAATGCGCACCTTGCCGCCGGAGAATCCCAGCTTCTTCATGCTGGAATAGGCAGTTTTCAAGGTGTTGCGTTCTCCGCGGCATTTGTGCATCTGTTCAAGCGTGCCCGCATCGCTGGCCTTGCCGACGACGCAGATGCCCAGCGCACCGGCAATGGTTGCTATGGCGGGATTCACACGACCATTTCGCGCAAGATTGGTGAGGGATTTCAGTGCGAAGAGCAGATGCGTATGCTGCATGTATACGCGCGTTTTCTCTTCGATGGCGTCAAAATCATCACCGGCGGCTATGCATTCCTGTAGCTTTTCCATGATCAGCAGCATCTCCGGGCCGGTGGATAGGGTATCTATTACGCAAACCTTTGCTTCGGGATGCAGTGCGAGGTATTCTGTTTTCGCCTGTTCGGCAGAGGAATAACTGCCGGAAAGGTTGCTGGTGATGGTGACGGCGAAGATGCGGTCCGCACCCTCAAATGCGTCCAGCCATTCCTGTACATTGGGGCAGGAGGAACCTGAGCGGCCGTTCTGGCGCTTGATTTCTTCCACCATCTCAGCTACATTCAAAGTCTCATCATCCACATATTCCTTAGCCTGGGTAACAATCTTCAGGGGAACGGATGCATGGGGAATTCCGCCCAGATGAAAGCAGTTGGAGGAGGAATCGGATACGATTTTGTAATTCATGAATTGTCACCTCTAAAAATATGTGATTGAGTGATAATAATCGTTATATCTAATATTGTATATTAGATATAACGATCTGTCAAGCTACCATTTGCCCTTGACAATAAAAAACCACACGACCAGGGTTAAGTTTGAGGATATTGGGTAAAAACTAAGCATAAATTGTTGACACATCAACAATTTGAGTGTAAGCTTATAGAAGTTGATAAGTCAACAAAAATAGAGAGGAACGGTAGAACATGATCAATCGCTTTGAACAGTTTTTTGCCTCCATATCCTCCATTTATAAGATCATCCAGAAGATTGAGCGGGATGAAATGGCACGTTATGGCCTGAAGGGTCCCCATGTTCAGTGCATGGTGGCCATGCATCGCCATCCGGACGGCGTAACCGTCACGCAGCTGTGTACGCTTTGCGATAAGGATAAGGCGGCTATCTCCAGGGATATTGCCGAGCTGGAGGGAAAGGGTATGGTGGAACGCTGCGGCGGAGAAAAGCTCTACCGCGCTCCCATTCGCTTGACCGAAAAGGGAAATATGATCGCGCAGCAGGTGAGCGGGATCGTCCAAACGGCCGTAGAGCTGGCCGGAGAACGGCTCACTGATGAAGACAGGCGCGTATTCTACCAGACGCTGGACCTGATTGCGGGCAATCTGCGCCGCATCAGCCGCGATGGTATGCTCTATGAAGCAGCAAAGGAAAGGATTGAAGAAAAATGAGCGTAAGAATTATCATTGACAGCACTGCGGATGTGGCGGCAAACCTCCGCGCCCGCTTTACCATTCTGCCCCTCACCCTGCGCTTTGGGGAAGAGGAGTACAAGGATGGCGTGGATATTACCAGTCAGGAATTCTATGAGAAGCTGGTAGAGAGCGATGTGATGCCTTCCACCAGCCAGGCGACGCCCTATCAGTTCACGGAGGTTTTCCGGGAAGCGGTGGATGCGGGTGATACCGTTGTTGCGCTGACCATTTCCTCCAGACTGTCCGGCACCTGGCAGAGCGCCATGATGGCCGCCGAGGACTTTTTCGGCAAGGTGTTCGTGGTGGACAGCCGCAGCGTGGCCATTGGTTCCGGTATCCTGGCAGAGTATGCACTGGAGCTGGTGGACCAGGGCCTGGAAGCAAAGGAGATCGCCGACCGCCTCACCGTGGAGCGCGAAAATGTGCACCTGCTGGCCATGGTCAATACCCTTGAGTATCTCAAGCGCGGCGGCCGCGTATCCAAGAGCGTGGCCTTCGCGGGCGAACTGCTGTCCATCAAGCCGGTTATCGCCGTCCGGGATGGTGAAGTGAGCATCATCGGCAAGGCACGCGGTTCCCGCGCAGCCAACAACCTGCTGGTGAAGGAAATTGAAAATGCCGGCGGCGTGGATTTCTTCAAGCCCGTGATGCTGGGCTATACCGGTATGAGCGATGCCATGCTGCAGAAGTACATCCGCGACAGCGCAGCCCTTTGGGAGGGTCATCTGGAAGAACTCAGAACCACCATCGTGGGCAGCGTCATCGGCACCCACGCAGGCCCCGGCGCCGTGGCAGTTGCCTTCTTCTGCCGCTGACCGCCAGAAACTGCCGTCCCTGCGTCCCTTGACAGAACTCCGCTTTCGCATTATAATAATTTTATAGATTTAATCCAAGGAGTATGAAATGGGTACGATTTGTATTTTGATCGGTCTGATCATTCTAATTGCTTTTACGGGCGGCGGTTTCCTGATTTCCAATCTGATTCTCACCAACCAGCTGTATATGTCCCTGCTTGGTCTCTCCAATCCTGCCACGCTGTATGTGATCGTGGTTGGCGCATGCGCATTCATCGGCTTGCTGATTTGCCTGAGCCTGGTGATGAGCGGCCTGATTTACAACCGTGTCTGCAAGAACGGTGCAGCCCTCAAGAAGATCAACCGTCATTGATTTGAGCTTCCCGGCTGCCGTAGGCATGTCATACCCAATGCGGCTTAGGCCGCCTTGCTGAAATGGCGGAATCGGCAGACGCAGCGGACTTAAAATCCGCTATTCGAGAGAATGTACGGGTTCAAGTCCCGTTTTCAGCACCATTATGCCCCGAAAACAAACTCGTTTTCGGGGCTCTTTCGGTATGTATTCAACTGAGGGCAGCCATGGTCAGCTGCGCGCCGATGCGGTAGCCGGCGACGAAATCTTGTTCGCAGGATAGATCGGCGACTTTCTGGAATGCATCACGGAATTCGACAAACTTCGACTTGAGCGGCGCGGGAAGGGCGTTCATCAGTTCATCCTCCAACTGCTCCATTTTTTCGAATGCGATGGAGTAAGCGGGGCAGACGGAATAGCTCTCGCTTAAAAAGGAAAAATCGCCGTGGAACATGTCGATGATGATTTTTTCCATATGAATACCTCCAGACTGTGGTTTAATTATATCGTGGTACCTAGATAATGTCAATAGCAAATATCGCGGTACTGTGATAAAATTTTGTAAAGGATTTGGATAAATGAGAAGCGAAGCACAGAAGCGGGCAGACAAAAAGTATGTCACGAAGACATATGAACAAATCAAAATTATGGAGCGCAGAGAGTTTGATTTGAACAAAAGATTGCTTGCCGCTGCTGAACAGACCGGTGTGTCCAAGAATGCCTACATCGTTGCGGCCATTGAAAAACAGCTGGAAATCGACGGCTTTGGCCGGGATACCATCTGCGCGGAGGTTGATCCGTAAATATGGGCGTGCGCAACATGACTGCGGGCAATCCCATTCGGCTGATTCTGGCCGTGGCGCTGCCCCTGATGCTTGGCAATATATTTCAACAGCTCTACACCGTTGTGGATGCCCAGATCGTCGGCACGGTGGAGGGTGTGTCGGCCCTGGCGGCATTGGGCGCTTCGGATTGGTTTTACTGGTTGTATCTGGGAATCATCCAGGGCCTTGCGCAGGGTTTTTCCATTCCTATGGCGCAGGCATTCGGCGCCCAGGATTATCCCCGGCTTCGAAAGTGCGTGGGCAATGCCATCCTGCTGGCGGCGGGAACGGGTGTTTTGACCGCTGTGGTAGCGCTTCTGTCCATTCGCCCGGTTCTTGGCTGGATGGGTACGCCGGACGCGATTTATCCCATGGCGCGCAATTACCTGACCATACTCTTTGCAGCCTTTCCTGTGGTGATGGCTTATAACCTGTCCGCCGGTATCCTGCGTGCGCTGGGCGATGGAAAATCTCCCCTGTACGCCATGATCGTGGCGGCGGTGGTGAACATCGGCCTGGACTATTTGTTTGTGGCGGTGTTCGGCTGGGGCGTTGTGGGTGCTGCTGTGGCGACGGCCATGGCACAGCTGTGTTCCTGCCTGTTCTGCTTGTACAGAATCAAGAATATCTCCTTTGTGCACCCGAAGCGCAGTGATTTGAATGCTGATGGACAGATGTGCAGCCAACTGCTCAAGCTGGGTCTGCCCGTAGCTGCACAGAACGGCGTGATCGGCGTCGGGGGCATGATCGTGCAGAGCGCGGTCAACGGCATGGGCGTCACCTTTATCGCCGGCTATACGGCCACCAACAAGCTCTACGGCGTGCTGGAAATGGCGGCCATATCCTATGGCTATGCCATGTCCACCTATACCGGTCAAAACCTGGGGGCAGGGGAGGTGGAGCGCATTCGTACCGGCACCCGTGCGGCGGCCATCACCGGCGTGATCACGGCGGGCGTCATTGCAGCCGTCATGTTCATCTTCGGGCGTGCAATTACCTCCAGCTTTATTTCGGGTGAAGCCGGGGAGGTTGCAGAGGCCACGCGCATCGCCTGCGAATACCTGTACCTGATGAGCGCCTGCCTGCCGGTATTGTATATCCTGCATATCTATCGTTCCGCGCTGCAGGGCATGGGGGATACCGTGATGCCCATGCTGTCCGGTCTGGCGGAATTCGTGATGCGCACGGGCTCGGCGCTGCTGCTGCCCGGGTTGATTGGCTACACGGGCGTATTCTGGGCGGAGGTGCTGGCCTGGCTGGGTGCGGATTTCATCCTGCTGCCCAGCTACTTCAGGGGCTTTGCAAAACTGAAAAAACGCTTTGCGGCGTAAAGGAGAGAGCTTCCCATGGGAAGCTCTTTTTCTGCTTGCTGAAAGGGGCGCGGCATGCTATAATGCAGCTATCGTATATATGTGGGAGGATGCGCATGTCGAAGCCGAGAATACTGGTGAGCGCCTGCCTGCTGGGGGTGAACTGCCGCTACAACGGCACCGGCGGAGAACTGGAAGGCCTGCATGAGCTCATGGAGCTGGCAGAACTGGTGCCCGTATGTCCCGAAATTCTGGGCGGCCTGCCCACGCCCCGTCCGCCGGCCGAACGGCAGGGTGGCCGGGTGATCACCTGCGAGGGCGGCGATGTGACCGAGGCCTACGCCCGGGGCGCGGAAGAGAGCCTGCACCTGGCGCAGCTGTTCGGCGCAAAGCTGGCGCTCATGAAGGAGCGCAGCCCGTCCTGCGGCGCAGGGGAGATCTATGACGGCACATTCACCCATACCCGCATTCCCGGAGACGGTACGGCTTCGGCCCTGCTGAAAGCGAACGGGATTGAAGTTTACGGGGAGATGCGCATCCATGAACTGATCGAACGACTGAAAAAGGAGAACTGAAATGATTCGTTTCAACTGCGATTACCAGGAAGGCGCACATCCGCGCATCCTTGAAAAACTGATGGAAACCAACATGGTGCAGACCTGCGGCTACGGCGAGGATGAGGTTTGCGATGAAGCCCGCGCGCTGATCCGCGACCTGTGCAAGGCTCCCGATGCCTATGTGCAGTTCCTGGTGGGTGGCACCCAGGCCAATTTTACCCTGCTGGCCGCTGCGCTGCGCTGCTACCAGGGCGTGATTTCCGCCGAGACCGGCCATATCGCCGTGCATGAAACCGGCGCAGTTGAGGCCACCGGCCACAAGGTGATCGCCCTTCCTGAACAGGATGGCAAGCTTCGCCCGGAACAGATCGCCGAGTACTGCCGTCTGCACTTCTCTGATGCTTCCCACGAGCACATGGTGATGCCTAAGGCGGTCTACATCTCCCAGGCGACGGAGATGGGCACCGTGTACAACAAGGCCGAATTGAAGGCGCTCAGGGCCGTGTGTGACGAATGGAAGCTGTACCTGTACATCGACGGTGCACGCCTGGGCTATGCTATGGCTTCCGAGGGCTGCGATGTGGACCTGCCCTTCATGGCCGAGGTGGCCGACGCCTTCTACATCGGCGGCACCAAGCAGGGCGCGCTGTTCGGGGAGGCCATGGTCATCCTGAACGATGAACTCAAGAAGGACTTCCGCTATGTGATCAAGCAGAAGGGCGGCATGCTGGCCAAGGGCCGCCTGCTGGGCCTGCAGTTCAACGAGCTTTTGAAGGACGGCCTGTACTTCGAACTGTCTGAGTATGCCGTGGGCCTCGCCATGAAGCTCAAGAAGGCGCTCACGGAGATGGGCGTGCCCTTCCAGGCCAACAGCCCCTCCAACCAGCAGTTCCCCATCCTGCCGGACGAGGTGCTCAAGGAGTTGGACAAGAAGTACAGCTATTCCTACATCCAGCGCATGGATGAAAACCACAGCGCCGTGCGCTTCTGTACCAGCTGGGCCACCAAGGAAGAACATGTGGATCAGCTGATTGGGGACATCCGCGCTCTGGTGCAGGCATGAGTTTTTCCGGCATCGCCCTCTATTGCCTGCGGGCGGGCAGCTTTGCAGCGGCCGTATGTGTACTGTACGGAGCGGTCTGCCTGCTGCGGCGCAAGAAGCCGGGATTCAGGCGCCTGCTGGGGCTTGCGTATCTGGCGGCATTGGTGCAGATTACCGTGCTGCGGGGCGGCGTAAACTGGCAGGATGTGCTGCATGCTGCGCGTCCGGCGCCGCAGCTGGTTCCACTGAAAACCACCTTTGAATTGTTGGGCGGCGGCTTGTGGAGCTTCATCTACAACACCGTGGGCAACCTGATCTGGTTTGTGCCCCTGGGCCTGCTTCTGGGGCAGGGAAGGGCGCTGCGTGCGCTCATGTTGGGCGCGGCCCTGTCAGCGTCCATTGAGCTGAGCCAGTACCTGCTGATAACCGGGCTTACCGATATGGACGATGTGATCATCAATGCCCTGGGTTCGCTGCTGGGCTGGGGGATATACCGTTTATACCAAAAAAGAAGGAATCCCGACCTATGAATGATGCATAGGCCGGGATTCCTTTATTTGAGCATCTCCAGCTTCACGGTGAAGTAGAGCTCCTCATACTTGCCTGTGAGGTTGCCGTCCTTATCGTAGTAGCGGTAGACCTTCAGTTCCACCTTGTCGCCGGATGCGCACTTGTCCAGCTCCTTCAGGAGGGCCATGTAGCCCTTGATGCGCACGCCGTTGATTTCGGTGATCACATCGCCCACCTGCAGGCCGGCCTTGGCGGAGGGACCGCCCTCCTCCACGGTGTAAACCTGCGCGCCGATGGGCGGATATTTGCGCATGGCCTCGTCGGGGCCGTCGATGTCCGCCACGGTGATACCCAGACGGGGACGGATGACACTGCCGGTGTTGATGATCTGGTCGATGAAGTCCGTTACGCTGCTGATGGGCACGCAGAAGCCCAGGCCCTCGTATACGGTGGTGGCGGAGAACATGAACTTCAGGGTGGGAATGCCCACCAGCTCGCCCTTGGCGTTGAGCAGCGCGCCGCCGGAGTTGCCGGTGTTGATGGCGGCGTCGGTCTGGATGACGGAGATGCTGCGGCTGAAGTTATCGGCGTTGATGTCCTCACGGCTCAGGCCGGAGATGATACCGGCGGTTACGGTGCCGGGCAGTACGTCCATGGAGGAGCCGGGGTTGCCGATGCAGATGGCCAGCTCGCCGATTCTGAGCTCGTCGGAATTGCCCATGGGGATGGGTTCCACGCCCTCGGGCACGGCGTCGGTGAAGTGCAGGATGGCGATGTCGGTTCCATCGTCATGGCCCACCAAGGTTACATCCATTTCCTCGCCGGAGAGCCAGTCGATGGTGTAGATTTCGCCCTCTTCGATCACATGGTAATTGGTGAGGATGTAGCCGCCCTTGCCGGATTCATCCGCACGAATGTAGCAGCCGGAGCCGGAGCCTGCAGGTTCCTCGGCGGCCACGCGGGTGGCGGCGTCCCAGGTTTCACAGAGGCTGTTTACCTGCACAACGGCTGGGCGCACGCGCTCCGCGATTTCAGGGATGGGATTCTCCGAAGAATAGACGATATCATAGGAGGTGGCGAGAGCGGCTGCCGGGCCCAGCACGGCGAGAATTGCCAACAGCGCCAGCGCACAGATTTTCTTCAGCATGGTGGTATCCTCATTTCGATTAATATGTCCATTATACAGGATTCCGCTCCAAAAGAAAACCTTTGGAGCGGAATTTCCTTTATTCAACTGTACGTTCCGGCAATGCGGCAGCCCGGGGCGCGGGTTCCGCCGCGGGAAGACGGAATGAAAATATGGTCTGGCCCGGCCGGGAGGTCATTTCAATGGTGGATCCATGCTGCTGAAGAATATTTTTGCAGATAGACAAACCCAGGCCCGTTCCCATGCCGGCGGTATGGGCCTTGTCCGCTTTGTAGAAGCGCTCCAGAATGTGGGGCTGATCAGCGGGGTCGATGCCGGGACCATTGTCCTGCACCAGAAAGCGGATGCTGTTGCCCTCGCGCAGGGTGCGCAGGGTGAGCATGCTTCCGGGACCGGCCATGAACTTTACTGCGTTATCGATGAAGTTGGTGAGCACCTGGTTGATGCGGCTTACATCGCCCATCACGTAGCAGGGATCCGAAGCAAATTCAATATCCACATCAATCCCCTTTTCCTCGATGCGCTGTTCAAAGCGGATCAGGATGCGGCGCATGGTTTCATTGGCGTCGAAGGGTGCGCTCTGCATGGGGAACTTGCCGGATTCCAAACGGCTCAGATCCAGCAGGTCCCGCACCAGATCCGTCAGGCGGTTGGTTTCATCCAATACCACCTGCAGATAGCGGGGCCGGTCTTCATCCGAAATGGTGCCGTCCAGCATGGCCTGAACGTAGCCCTTCATGCTGGTCATGGGGGAGCGCAGCTCGTGGGATACGTTGGCCACGAAGCTCCTGCGGGATTCCTCCAGACTGCTCAGCTCGCTGGCCATGTGGTTAATGGAATTGGCCAGCTGTTCAAGCTCGCCGCCGCAATGAAGCTCTACGCGGCGGCTCAGATCGCCCTTGGTGAAGGCACGCACGGCGCGCTCGATTTCACGCATGGGATGGGCCTGGCTGCGGGCCACCAGGAAGGCAAGCAGAACCCCCAGAACGAGCGATACGCCTGCGGGGAACATGGTTTGCGGCAGGACGGACAGGATGCTTACATGCAGCCGTTCCACAGGAATATGCAGCAGTACCGCACCGATGACGCGTCCGTCGCTGTAGGTCCAGGGTACGCCGATGGTGACGATGTGGTCGCCCAGTTCTGTGAACAGGCCCGTGGCGCGGATTTCGCGCCCGGACAGGATCAGGTTCAGCTGTTCCAGAACGGGGCCCTTTGCAAGGCTTTCCGTGGTATTCCAGGAGCGGTCGATGTATTGCATCCGGCCCGAGGAAAAGTCCACGATCCATATATCGGCGTTGTAGCGGTCATAGATTTCCGCGATCTTTTCGTTGACCAGGTATTGTATGGTGGCGTTGGAACGCACCAGGTTCAACTGATTGAGCTGCTGCATGTATTCTGCTACCTGGCGCGCCTGCATGCGCACCTCGGTTTCATAGCGTTCCTGGGCCTGAGTGCGCTGGGCTGTGAGCAGTATGGCGGTGAAGAGCACAACGGTTACCAGCACAACGGCCAGGATCGCGCTGAACATCCGCCAGAACAGTCCACTTTTCATGAGTCTATTTCACCTCGAATTTGTAACCGACGCCCCAGACGGTCTTGATCATCCAGCCGAGGCTTTCGCCCTCGGTGAGCTTTTCGCGCAAGCGCTTGACGTGCACGTCCACGGTACGGGAATCGCCGAAGTAATCGTAGCCCCAAACCTGCTCCAGCAGCTGTTCGCGGGTGAACACCATGCCGGGATGGCTGGCCAGGAAGTACAATAGCTCCAGCTCCTTGGGCGGCATTTCCAGCTCGCGGCCCATGTACTTGACCGTGTACTGGTTGATGTTGACGGTGAGGCCGGGGAAGGCCAGTTCCTTTTCAGGAGCCTCGCTGGGCTGGAAGCGGCGGGATACGGCCTTGATGCGGGCCACCAGCTCCTTCATATCGAAGGGCTTGGCTACATAATCATCTGCGCCCAGTTCAAGCCCGAGCACCTTGTCAAAGGTTTCGTCCTTGGCGGTGAGCATGATGATGGGAATGTTGGAAACCTTGCGCACCTCGCGGCACACCTGCCAGCCGTCCATTCCGGGCAGCATGATATCCAGCAGAATCAGGTTCGGCGGGGATTCCCGAAACAGCTTCAGGGCGTCATCGCCGCGGGCGGCCATGGTTACTTCAAAGCCTTCCTTTTCAAGATACAGGTTTACAAGCTGGCGGATGTTGGGATCATCATCCACCAGTAATATCTTCAGCATCGACATGGAGTCAACTCCTTTCAATTTATATACTCACCATAGCAGAAAGGAATGAATCAGCTGTGAACAAACTATGAACAACGCAGAATTACTTGAGCGTAACGACCGTTACACCGTCCTCGCCCTCGCCGTAGCGGCCCAGACGGAATTCCTTCACGCAGGATACGGTCTTCAGGTGCTTGTGGATGCCTGCGCGCAGGATGCCCGTACCCTTGCCGTGAATGATGTTCACAATCTTTAAACGGTTGAGCATGGCGCCGTCCAGGAAAAGGTCAACGGCCATGAGGGCTTCCTCCAGGTTGCAGCCACGCACATCGCATTCGGTTTCCACGGGGCGGGAGGCCACCTGGATACGGCTGCCGGAATTCTTCTGTTTCTTGGGTTTGTCCGGCGCAGCGGTGCGCATATCCTTGAGCTTTGCGGTCATCTTCAGCGCGCCGGCCTGCACCTGGCATTCGCCCTTGGCGTTGGGCAGGCTCAGGATGATGGCCTTGGCACCCAAAGTGGTCAGCTCCACCGTATCGCCCACATGCACTTCCGTGGGAACTTCACCCTCCTTGGACGCGGCGGTCTGGATCTTTTCGGAATGGGCGTCGATTTCGTTCTGGAGCTTTGCACGCATGGCGTGCAGCTCGTGCTCCTTGAGGTCCTTGGCGTTCTTTTTCTTAAGCTCGGAGATCAGCTGCTCGGATTCTCGCTGGGCGCGCTGCAGGATGCGCTTGGCCTCTTCCTTGGCCTTGCGCAGATCCTTTTCGCGATGGGAAGCCAGATCGCTTCTGAGCTTTTCGGCCTCATCCTTCAGGCGCTGGGTTTCCAGATGGGCTTCCTCTGCCAGCTTGCGCTCCTTTTCGGCAATCTGACGGTGGTATTCGGCGTTGGCGATGACGTCCTCAAACTGCACCTGGTCGCGGGTGAGGCGCTCACGCGCGCTGTCGATGAGGAATTCCGGCAGACCCAGCTTGCGGGAAATCTCAAATGCGTTGGACTTGCCCGGCACGCCGATGGATAGGCGGTAGGTGGGGCGCAGGGTCTCCACGTTGAACTCTACGGAAGCATTTTCCACGCCGGGAGTGGACAGGGCGAAGACCTTCAGCTCGCTGTAGTGGGTGGTGGCCATGGTGCGCACCTTCCTGTCCAGCAGGTGGCCCAGGATGGACATGGCCAGGGCTGCACCCTCGGTGGGGTCGGTACCTGCGCCCAGCTCGTCAAAGAGCACCAGTGAGTTTTCCGTCACGCTGTCCAGGATGCGCACAATGTTGGTCATGTGGCTGGAGAAGGTGGACAGGCTTTGTTCGATGCTCTGCTCATCGCCGATATCGGCATAGATTTCGTCAAAGATGGCCAGCTCGGAACCGAAGGCGGCGGGAATCTGCATGCCTGCCTGGGCCATCAGGGAAAGAAGGCCGACGGTCTTGAGCGTTACGGTTTTGCCGCCGGTGTTGGGGCCGGTGATGACCAGGGTGGTGAAATCCCCGCCCAGCCAGAGATTGGAGGGAACCACCTTGTCGGGATCAATCAGGGGATGGCGGGCG